>NZ_JBHVER010000208.1:0-13597 GCF_042802195.1 Kitasatospora sp. NPDC057500
GCCGGCCACCGCCGCCCCGGACGCCGGGGCCACCGCCCCGGCCGCCACCGGCGCGCCCACGGCCCCCGCCGCCGCGCCCGCGCCCGCCCCCGACAAGGACGCCGCGCCCGCCGACGCCCGGCTCACCCTGGCCAAGCCCGGCACCCCGGTGACCGCCCCCGCCGCCAACGGCGACCTGGCCCCCGGCGCCGGGGCCGTCGCCACCGGCGCGCTCGCCCCCGGCTTCACCGTCACCCAGACCACCACCGTCACCGAGCAGCGCGGCCTCGGGCTGTCCGGGATCACCTGCACGCCGTCCGGCACCGGCTTCTGGTTCGCCGGCGCCTCCACGGCCGAGGGCCGCAACGACTACATCAGCCTGGTCAACGCCGAGACCAGCGCCGCCGTGGTCGACATCAAGCTCTACGGCGACAAGGGCCTGATCGAGAACGACGCCGCCAACGGCATCAGCATCGCCCCCGGCAGCTCGCAGTCGGTGCTGCTGCCCACCCTGAGCAAGGGCCAGGTCGCCGACCTCGCCGTGCACGTGGTCGCCCGCACCGGCCGGGTCGGTGCCGCCCTGCACGCCGCCGACGGCAGCAAGGGCGCCGACTGGGTGCCCGCCTCCGCCGACCCGGCGCCCGTCCAGGTGCTGCCCGGCCTGCCCGCCGACACCGCGTCCGCCCGGCTGGTCGTCTGGGCCCCGCCGGAGGACGACGCCGACCTGAAGATCGAGCTCTCCGGCACGAACGGCTGGTTCACCCCGGCCGGCAACGAGTCCATCCACGTCAAGGCCGGCATGGTGGCCGCCGTCGACCTCGGCAAGGTGACCCGCGACGAGGTCGCCGGACTGCGGGTCTCGCCGACCGACGACAAGCACCCCACCCCGGTGGTGGCCGGCCTGCGGATCGACCGCGCCGCGGCCAACGGCAGGACCGACTCCGCCTGGCTGGCCGGCACCGTGCCGGTCGGCCCCCGCGCCACCGTCGCGGACAACCGGGGCGGCGGCGCGTCCACGCTCTTCCTCACCTCCACCGGCGAGGCCGCCACCGTCCGGGTCACCGCCTCGGCCGGCACCGGCGGCGGCACCCCCGCCACCCAGGACGTCCAGCTGCCGGCCGGCGGCACCGTCGCCATCCAGGCGCCCGAGCCCGCCGGACTGAACGGAAGCTACGCGCTCACCGTGGAGACCGTCTCCGGCGGCCCGGTCGCCGCCGCCCGGATGCTCGCGATCACCACCAAGGACGTGCCGATGTTCACCGTCCAGGCGCTGCGCGACGACCGCTCCAGCGTCAAGGTCCCGCAGGCCTCGCAGGACCCCGGCGTGGTCCTGCGCTGACACCGCGAGGACGGCGGAGGGGCCGCACCCGATCACGCGATCACGGGTGCGGCCCCTCCGCCGTTCCCGGCTCAGTCCTCGTCGTAGCGCGGGTCGATGGCATCGGGGGAGAGCCCCAGCAGCTCCGCCACCTGCTCGATCAGGATCTCGTGCACCAGTGCCGCGCGGTCCTCCCGCGACTTCGCCCGGATCTCCACCGGCCGCCGGTACACCACGATCTGGCTCTTGCGCCCCTTCCGGCCCGGCGAGACCCGGCCCAGCGGCACCCCGCCGTCCGGATCGGTGCCGTCCGACTCGTGCAGCGGCACCTCCTGGACGGCGAACTCCACCTCGATCAGCTGCGGCCAGCGCCGCTCCAGCCGTTCCACCGACTCGCGCACGTAGTCGTCGAACAACTCGGAGCGGGTGAGCGAGATCGGGACCTGCGGCGGCGCCAGCGGGCCGCGCAGACCCCGGCCGTGCCGGTCACGGTGCCGAGGGCGGCGTGAGGGACCCGTTGATGACTGCGGTGCGGAGCTGTCCATATCACTGCCGAGAGTAGTCCTTGGACGCCAGGAAGTGGACCACCCCCGCAGCTGTTCGCCCGGGGCGAGCGGAGCGCCCGGGCGGCGCGCGGACGACGACACGGCACACCCTCCGGACAGGCGGTCTTCGCTCCCCGGCGAGGAGTGCTGTACCGTCCACCCTCGTGAGCTCTGTACGTCGTTGTTCGCGGACCGCGTGCGGCCGTCCGGCCGTCGCGACGCTGACGTACGTCTACGCGGACTCCACCGCCGTCCTCGGACCGCTCGCCACCTACGCCGAGCCGCACTGCTACGACCTGTGCGCCGAGCACGCCGAGCGCCTCACCGCCCCGCGCGGCTGGGAGGTGGTCCGGCTCGCCGCCGAGGCCGGACCGCTGCGCCGCAGCAGCGACGACCTGGAGGCGCTCGCCAACGCCGTCCGCGAGGCCGCCCGCCCGCAGACCCCGCGTCAGGGCCGCGCCCCCGAGGGCGAGTCCACCGGGGGGCACCGCCGCGGCCACCTCCGGGTGCTGCGCTCGCCCGACAACTGAGCCGCCGCCCGGCCCGCTCCCGCCCGCGTCCGGATCCCGCCCCCGCACGAACCGTTCCGCCCGCCCGGGTACGCTGCCCCCCTGTACCGGGTGGCGGCCGCCGCCGCGCCCGGTCGTATCGTGACCACGGGCGACCGGCCCGCCGGCCAGGCCCGGCGCGTTCGCCGATCAGACACAGAACCAGGGTGGAGCCGCAGTGCGCGACCTCAAGCAGCTCGTGAAGGCGTACGACGTACGGGGCGTCGTCCCGGACCAGTGGGACGAGAACCTCTCCCGCGCCTTCGGCGCCGCGTTCGTGCAGGTCACCGGCGCGACCGCGATCGTGGTCGGCCACGACATGCGCCCCTCCTCCCCGTCGCTGAGCCTGGCCTTCGCCGAGGGCGCGGCCGGCTACGGCGCCGACGTCGTGCAGATCGGCCTCTGCTCGACCGACCAGCTGTACTACGCCAGCGGCGCGTTCGACCTGCCCGGCGCGATGTTCACCGCCAGCCACAACCCGGCCGAGTACAACGGCATCAAGCTCTGCCGGGCCGGCGCCGCCCCGGTCGGCCAGGACACCGGCCTCGCCGAGATCCGCGAGCTGGTCGAGTCCTGGACCGGCGAGGACGACACCGTCACCGTCCCGGCCCGCGACGTCCGGCCGGGCACCCTCTCCGAGCGGGAGACCCTGCGCGGCTACGCCGACCACCTGCTCGGCCTGGTCGACCTCACCGCCGTCCGCCCCCTGAAGGTCGCCGTCGACGCCGGCAACGGCATGGGCGGCCACACCGTGCCCACCGTCTTCGACGGACTGCCGATCGAGCTCGTCCCGATGTACTTCGAGCTGGACGGCACCTTCCCCAACCACGAGGCCAACCCGCTCGACCCGAAGAACCTGGTCGACCTCCAGGCCAAGGTGCGCGAGGTCGGCGCCGACCTCGGCCTCGCCTTCGACGGCGACGCCGACCGCTGCTTCGTCGTCGACGAGCGCGGCGAGCCGGTCTCCCCGTCGGCCATCACCGCGCTGGTCGCCGCCCGGGAGATCGCCCGAGCCAAGGCCGCCGGCGAGGCCGAGCCGACCATCATCCACAACCTGATCACCTCCTGGACCGTGCCCGAGGTGGTCCGCGAGCTCGGCGGCAGCCCCGTGCGCACCCGCGTCGGCCACTCCTTCATCAAGCAGGAGATGGCCGTCACCGACGCCGTCTTCGGCGGCGAGCACTCCGCGCACTACTACTTCCGCGACTTCTGGCGCGCCGACACCGGCATGCTCGCCGCGCTGCACGTGCTGGCCGCCCTCGGCGGGCAGCCGGGCACCCTCTCCGAGCTCACCGCCGAGTACGACCGGTACGCCGCCTCCGGCGAGATCAACAGCACCGTCGCCGACCAGGCCGGCCGCACCGCCGCCGTCCGCGCCGCCTTCGCCGTCGAGGGCACCACCGTCGACGAGCTGGACGGCCTCACGGTGGCCGGGCCGGACTGGTGGTTCAACCTGCGCGCCTCCAACACCGAGCCGCTGCTGCGCCTGAACGTCGAGGCGAAGGACCCGGCGAGGATGGCCGAGCTGCGCGACGGCGTACTGGCCGTGGTCCGCGCCTGACGTACGGCCCCGGTGCCCCGGCCGGTAGGGTTTCCTCTCGGCCGGGGCACCGCCGTGCCGCCCGCCGAAACCCCCGTACCGAGACCGGAGACCGAACGCCATGAAGCTCGAATCCTTCCTGCTGGAGATCCTGGTCTGCCCGCAGTGCCGGGCCGCGCTCACCGAGGGCGGCACCGAGGAGCAGCCGGAGCTGGTCTGCACCGGTGAGGGCTGCGGCCTGGTCTACCCGGTGCGCGACGGCATCCCGGTCCTGCTGGTGGACGAAGCCCGCCGCCCGGCCTGATCCTGGAGGGGCGGCCCCGCCCCGCGCCCGCCGACCGCCGTCCTCAGCGCCCAGCCACCTGCCGGAGGCCCGCCGCATGCTCGACGACACCCTGCTCGACGACCCGGCCGCCCTCCAGCGCGCCGACCACGACCGCGCGCTGCTCGCCCTCGCCGGCTCCGGCGCCCGGGTCCGCACCGCCCTGCGGCTCGCCGACGCCGCCGGCCTGGACCGGCTGCGCCCCGACGGCCGCCCGCGCGCCGTCCTGGTCGCCGGGCACGGCAGTGCGCTGACCGCCGGCGAGATGCTGGCCGCCCTGGCCGGCACCGCGAGCCTGGTCGCCCCGCTTCCGCCCACCGACGCCGCGCCGGTCCCACGCCCCGACCGGGCCACCGCCCCGGCCGCCTTCACCGCCGGCCTCGCCTGGCAGCTCCCCGGCTGGGCGGGCCCGCTCGACCTGCTGGTGATCAGTTCCGCCGGCGGCGGCGAACGGGGCCTGGTCGCGCTCGCCGAGCAGGCCTACGCGCGCGGCTGCGCGATCGTCGTCACCGCGCCCGAGGGCAGCCCGCTCGCCGAGGCCGCGCTCCAGGTCCGCGCGCTGCCGCTGCCCTTCGTGCCGTCCGCCGTCGAGTCCGCCGAGCCCGGTGCCGGTGCGCCCGGCGGCCTCGGGTCCGCCGCCGCCGAGCCGGACCTGCCCGCCGAGGACCCGGCCGCGCTCTGGGCCCACCTCGCGCCGATGCTCGCGCTCACCCAGAAGCTCGGCGTCACCCAGCTGGCCTACGACGCGCTGCCGCTCACCGCCGACCTGCTGGACGCCACCGCCGTCCGCTGCCGGCCGGACGCCGCCGCGTACACCAACCCGGCCAAGGGGCTGGCCGCCCGGCTGGCCGGGACCGTCCCGCTGCTCTGGGCCGAGGGCCAGGTGGCCGGCGCGGCGGCCGGACGGTTCGCCGCCCAGCTCGCCGACCGGGCCGGCCGCCCCGCGCTGGCCGGCCTGCTGCCGCAGGTGCTCACCGCGCACCGCGGCATGTTCACCGGGCAGCTCGGCGCGGGCGCCGACCCCGACGACTTCTTCCGCGACCGGGTCGAGGAGCCGGATCCGCTGCACCTCCAGGTCCTGCTGCTGCGGCACGTCCCCGGCGAGGCCGCCGCAGCGCCGTCCGGTCCCGACACGGCGGGGGAGGCGGACGGCGGCCCCGGCGAGGTGCCGGCCGACGACGCGGGCCCGCGCAGCTTCGGCGCCACCCGGGCGCACCGGCTCGCGACCGCCCACGACGTCCGGCTCACCGAGTACGCCAGCCGCCGCTCCGACCCGCTGCACGCACTGGTCGACCTGGTGGCGCTCACCGACTTCGCCGCCGTCTACCTGGGCCTCGCCGCGGCGCGGTCCTGAGCCCTCGGCGGGCGGCCCGGTACCGTATGCGGTCGACGACGACCCGGCGGACCGGGCGTCCGGCACGGGCCGCGCGGACGGCCCCCGACGGAGGGACCTTCCGGGCATGAGCACCGAAGGCGGTACCAAGGCGCTGGTCGCGGCGCTGACCGCGAACCTGGGCATCGCGGTGAGCAAATTCGTGGCCTTCGCGTTCTCCGGCTCCTCCTCGATGCTCGCGGAGGGCGTCCACTCGCTGGCCGACTCGGGCAACCAGGTGCTGCTGCTGGTCGGCGGCAAGCGGGCGCAGCGCGCGGCCACCCCCGAGCACCCGTTCGGCTACGGGCGCGAGCGGTACATCTACGCGTTCCTGGTGTCGATCGTGCTGTTCAGCGTCGGTGGCATGTTCGCGGTCTACGAGGGCTACGAGAAGATCGCTCACCCGCACGAGCTGGACAACTGGTACTGGCCCGTGGGCGTGCTGGTGTTCGCCATCGCGCTGGAGAGCTGGTCCTTCTTCACCGCGTTCCGCGAGGCCGCCAAGGACAAGGGGACGCACGGCTGGACGTCGTACATCCGCCGGGCCAAGGCGCCCGAGCTGCCGGTCGTGCTGCTGGAGGACACCGGCGCGCTGATCGGCCTGGTGCTGGCGCTGTTCGGCGTGAGCCTGACCGCGATCACCGGGGACGCGGTCTGGGACGGCATCGGCACGCTCTGCATCGGCCTGCTGCTGATCGCCATCGCGTTCGTGCTGGCGATCGAGACCCGCTCGCTGCTGCTCGGCGAGTCGGCCCACCCCGAGACGGTGGGCCGGATCCGTGACGCGCTGGTCGACCACGACTCGGTCGGCCGGGTCATCCACATGCGCACCCTGCACCTCGGCCCCGAGGAGCTGCTGGTCGCCGCCAAGATCGCCGTCCCGGCCGACTCGACGGCCGCGGAGGTGGCCGAGGCCATCGACGCCGCCGAGGTGCGGGTCCGGCGGGCGGTGCCGATCGCCCGGGCGATCTACCTGGAGCCGGACATCTACAGCGCGGAGAAGGAGGCGGCGGGCGACGACCCGTACGCGACGCCCGGCGGGCCGGTTCCCGGCGCGCACTGACGGGCCCGCCGCACCGTCGGTCCCGGAGGCCGAAAACGGCCGTAGCGGGCCGCCGTCCGGGGCCGTCGGTGTAGATTCGTCCCCAGAGCCAGAACGTCGCTGCTGATGGCGGTCGATCGGCGGCCCGCCCCCGAGGGGGTGCGCGGCCGGTCGAGGGAGAGAGGTCCTCCGACGGTTTGTGCCGAGCAACAGGGCATCCGTGCCGCGCCGGTGGACCGTGCCGCGGACCGGGCGCCCTGGCGTCGCCGCACACCCGCGCGGCCCGCCGTGTTGTGACGCACACCAGGACCTTGGCCACGCCCCACCCGTCACACGAGGAGCAGACGCATGTCGACCGACATCACCGGTGACTTCAAGGTCGCCGACCTTTCCCTGGCCCCGTTCGGCCGCAAGGAGATCCAGCTCGCCGAGCACGAGATGCCCGGCCTGATGGCGATCCGCGCCGAGTACGCCGAGTCGAAGCCGCTGGCCGGCGCCCGGATCACCGGCTCGCTGCACATGACCGTGCAGACCGCGGTGCTCATCGAGACCCTCACCGCCCTCGGCGCCGAGGTCCGCTGGTGCTCCTGCAACATCTTCTCCACCCAGGACCACGCGGCCGCGGCCATCGCGGTCGGCGCGGAGGGCACCCCGGAGAACCCGCAGGGCGTCCCGGTCTTCGCCTGGAAGGGCGAGACCCTGGAGGAGTACTGGTGGTGCACCGAGCAGGCGCTCACCTGGCCGAACGGCCAGACCCCGAACATGATCCTGGACGACGGCGGTGACGCCACCCTGCTGATCCACAAGGGCGTCGAGTTCGAGAAGGACGGTGCCGCGCCGGACCCGTCCACCGCCGACAACGACGAGTTCCGCATCATCCTCGAACTGCTCAACCGCACGCTCGTCGAGACCCCGAACAAGTGGACCGAGGTCGCCGCCACCATCAAGGGCGTCACCGAGGAGACCACCACCGGTGTCCACCGCCTGTACGAGATGCACCGCGACGGCAAGCTGCTGTTCCCGGCGATCAACGTCAACGACTCGGTCACCAAGTCGAAGTTCGACAACAAGTACGGCTGCCGCCACTCGCTGATCGACGGCATCAACCGCGCCACCGACGTCCTGATCGGCGGCAAGGTCGCGGTCGTCTGCGGCTACGGCGACGTCGGCAAGGGCTGCGCCGAGTCGCTGCGCGGCCAGGGCGCCCGGGTCATCGTCACCGAGATCGACCCGATCTGCGCGCTGCAGGCCGCGATGGACGGTTACCAGGTCGCCACCCTTGAGGACGTCGTCGAGATCGCCGACATCTTCATCACCACGACCGGCAACAAGGACATCATCATGGCCTCCCACATGGAGCGGATGAAGCACCAGGCCATCGTGGGCAACATCGGCCACTTCGACAACGAGATCGACATGGCCGGCCTCGCCAAGCTCGCCGGCGTCGTGAAGACCGAGGTCAAGCCGCAGGTCCACGAGTGGCGCAAGGCCGACGGCCGCACCATCATCGTGCTCTCCGAGGGCCGCCTGCTGAACCTGGGCAACGCGACCGGCCACCCGTCGTTCGTGATGTCCAACTCCTTCGCCAACCAGACGATCGCCCAGATCGAGCTGTTCACGAAGACCGAGCAGTACCCGACCGGCGTCTACGTGCTGCCGAAGCACCTGGACGAGAAGGTCGCCCGCCTGCACCTCGACGCGCTGGGCGTGAAGCTGACCACCCTCAGCCAGGAGCAGGCCGACTACATCGGCGTCCCGGTCGAGGGCCCGTACAAGTCGGAGCAGTACCGCTACTGATCGGCCCCGCGCCGACGCACGCCGGTGGCCGGCACTCCCCCGCGGGGGAGTGCCGGCCACCGGCGTGTGCGGAACGGGTTCAGTGGAGGACCTCCGTGGTCCAGGCGTTCTCGTCGGTACCGCGCGAGGTGACCCGGTCGAGCAGGCCGTTGAAGCCGCCGATCGAGGCGAACGGCGCCTCGCCGTCCCTTGAGGAGACGCAGAGCTTGACGCCTTTGGAGCTCCGGCAGGTCTCCGGGAGCGGCTCGACCTGGATGCCGGGCGGGACGGCGAGAGCACGGCCCGGGACCTCGACCGGAGCGGTGTCGGGTACAGCCGTCAAGGTGAGGTGCTTGTCGCCCAGCGTGAAGCCGACGGCCGCCATCCACGGGTAGCCCCCGGCGGCCTCGGGTCCGTAGTCCAGAATCGCTCCGGCCGCCGGGGTCAGGCCGGCGGGCAGGCTCTTGATCCTGAAGGGCATGGCCACCGCCCGGGGTTCGGCCCTGACCTCGGCGGCGGCCTGCACCATCACGTTCGCGACGCCGTCCGCGTCGCTCATGTACGAGGCGTGCAGCTCGGCCCAGCGGCCGTCGGCGAGCTTGAAACGCAGTGTCCGGTCCAGGCCCTCGCCCGACGGGTTGCCGGGTGCGCTGCCGACCCAGTACGCCGGCCGACCGTTGATCGGGGCGGTGTCCACCCGGTACCGGAGGCCGGCGCCGAGGTCGAGCGGGGGCTCCACTCCGGGCGCATGGACGGTCAGGAAGAGCAACTGGTGATTGTAGTTGTTGGTGGAGTTCGTCTGCTTCGGGCCGATGGCCTTGACCTGTGACGCTTCCGGCCGCCCGCTGAAGCCCTTGTTGTAGGTGAAGCCGTCGAAGCCGGCGGGCAGCCATCCGAAGGTGGCCTGCACCACGAGCGGGTTGTGGCCGGTGTCCGGGCCGACCCGGGGCCCGACGGAGCCGGAGCCGGAGGCCGCCGCCGAGACGGTGGAGTCGGCGCCGCCCTCCGGCCAGGTCGCGCCCAGGGTGGCGGCGCCGACCGCCACCGCCGTCACCGCGCCGAGCACCGCCAGGCGCCGGCGCAGCAGCCGGGACCGGCCGGTCCGGACCGCCCAGGCGGTGTCGGAACCCGTGCCGGGCGCCGGTGAGTCGGCCAGCGCGGTGAGCTCGGCGGCCAGCCGCTGCTCGGCCGCGGACAGCGAGGAGGAACCGTCGTACGGGTCGTTCACGATGTGATCCTTTCGGAGGGACCGGCCGCCGCCGCGACGGTCTCGTGGTCGAGGAGCCGGCGCAGCGCGTGCAGGCCCCGGGAGGACTGGCTCTTGACGTTGCCGGTGGAGCACCCCATCGCGGCGGCGGTCTGCTCGACGGTGAGGTCGCAGTAGTAGCGCAGGACCACCGTGGCCCGCTGCCGAGGAGGCAGTGCGGACAGCGCGGCGCGGAGGTCGACCGAGACGTCCGGGTCCGGGACGACCGCCGCCCGTTCGGGGAGGGCGGCGTCACGGCGGCGTGCCGACCACCGCGCCCACGGCGAGCGCTGCTCGGCGAGGAAGGTGTTGACGAGCACCGTCCGCACGTAGCCGTCGAGGTTGTCCACCTTGGACATCCGGCCCCAGCGCACGTAGAGCTTGGTGACCGACTCCTGGACGAGGTCGTCCGCGCGGTGCCAGTCGCCGCACAGCAGGTAGGCCACCTTGCGGAGCCACGGCGCCCGAGCCGCGACGAACGCCGTGAAGTCGGCGTCGCGGGTCTGCTTCGCCATTGATGGGTGCTCCCTTCCGCCGGTGCCGCGGGTGCGGCACTCACCTCCCTGATGCGGGGAGTCGGGGGGAGGTTGCACGGCCCGTCCGAAGTCGTCGCTCCGGCCCGGACGTAGGCTTTCGGGCATGCCCAACGGCCGGTACTCGCTCCACGACACCCACGACCACGTCCTGCTCGGTGAGGAGCGGTTCAGCTGCGCGCCCGGCCCGGCCGGCTGGCGGTACGTCTCCAAGACGTACGCGCCGGACGGCCGCGTCCTCGGCACGGTGGACCTCACCCTGGACTCGCGGGCCCGGCCGCTGCGGATGGAGCTGCGGGCCGGCGGCTGGCAGGTCCGCGGCGGCGCCGTCGACGGGGTCGCCTGGGTGCGGGCCGACGCGGCGGACCCGGCCGGTGAGCAGGCGGCGGAGGGACACGACCGGGCCCACGGCTTCGCCGGGCGCTCGCCCGGGTTCCTGGTCGCCACCGCGCGGCTGCTGCGGCTGCGGGAGGGGGCGAGCGCGCGGGTGCGGCTGGTGGCGTTCACCGAGCCGGTGCTGGCGCCGCGCACCTTCGACCAGGGCTGGCTGCTGGAGGGCGTCGACACGCACGCGACGGACTCGGGGCCGCTGGTCGTCGAGCGCTACCAGGTCGCGGACCTGGAGACGGGCGAGCAGCAGGTGGTGCACCTGGCGGGGGACGTCGTCCTGGCGGCGGGCGGGATCGAGCTGGAGGAACTGGAGTCGCCGCCGAACCCCTGGCCGGCCGAGTTCGGGTACGGGGAGGGGCTCGGCTAGGCGGTCTCAGGTGCTCGCGGGAGGCCCCGGGCGGGCTCAGGCAGGCGGGGCGAAGCCGGTGCCGGAGGCCGGCGGCGTCGGCGGGGCGGGCGGGGCCGACGGGGTGCTCGGCGGGACCGGTGCCCAGGCCTGCTGCTGCGCCTGCTGCTGAGCGTGTGCCTGCTGCTGGGCCTGGGCCTGCTGGAACGCGTACCCCTGCGCCCGGCTCCACTCGCGCCGCTGGCGCTCGGTCAGCACCGCGCCCAGGTACGCCGCCGGGTGCACCCCGTACGGGACCGGGTGGCCGGTGCGGGCCGCCAGGTCGTCCGCGAGCCGGGCGGACATCTGATGGGCGACGGCCCGGTCCAGCTCGCCGATCCGCCCGAGGAACTGCCGGACGGCCAGCCAGAGCGGCTCCGGTACGGCGGAGAGGTCCAGCGCCACCAGCTCGCCGCCGATCGCCTGGAGCAGTTGCGGGTTCACCGGCGGCAGCGAGATCGCCGCCCCGCTCCCGCCGGGCACCCGCTCACGGACCACCAGCGTCCCCGCGAAGACGTCGCCGAGCCGCTTGCCGTCCGAGGACACCACCGAGCAGACCACCGCCGGTACCCCGAACAGCACGATGACCTCCAGGAAGCCGACCAGTCCGCGCACCAGCGAGTGGCGGAACCGCACCGGCCCGCCGTCGCTGCGCACCACCCGGAGCCCCAGCGCGGCCTTCCCCAGCGAACGCCCCCGGGTCAAGGTCTCGATCATGACCGGCAGCGCCACCAGGAAGAAGACGGTGAGCCCGATCGTCACGGCGGCGACCGCCGCCCCGTCGAGGTCGACCAGGAGCAGGCTCAGCAGCAGGGTCGTCGCCACCAGCCCGGTGATCTGCACGGTGAGGTCCAGTGCGATGGCCAGCCCCCGGCTCGGAAGCTTCGCCGCGCGCAGGCCGAGGACGACCGCCTCGCCCGTCACCAGGTCGCTCAAGACACCTGTCCGTTCCCGTCGGTGGTACGCGGTCCGTGGCGGGGAATCCGGCGGATCGGCCCCCACGATCCCGAGATCTGCTGCCGTCAACATACGGGTCCGCGGAGCCCGCCGGGAAGTGAGGTCCCGGGGGCCGTGGCACCGTCCGGCCCTGGCATGCTGGGCCCACCTGTCCGCACCGCCCGACCGCGCGCCCCGCGCCGACCATGGAGCCGCCGCATGGACCTGGACGTCTTCGTCGCCACCCACCAGGGGGAGTGGGCCCGGCTGGACGCCCTCGCCAGGAAGCGGCGCCCGACCGGCGAGGAGGCCGACGAACTCGTCGCCCTGTACCAGCGCGCCACCGGGCACCTGGCGAAGGTTCAGGCCGCCGCGCCCGACCCGACCCTCGAAGGCCGGCTCACCAGCCTGGTCTCCCGGGCCCGCGACGCGGTCACCGGCAGCCGGACCAGCGGCTGGCGGGACGTCGCCCGCTATTACACGGTGAGCTTCCCCGCCGCGCTCTACCGCTCGCGCCGCTGGTGGATACCGGTCGCGGTGCTGTCGCTGCTCGCCACCGCGCTGGTCGCCTGGTGGGTGGCCGGCCACCCCGAGGTCCGCGGCAGCCTGGCCGCGCCGGACGAGCTTCGGGAGATGACCAGGCCCGGCGGCGCCTACGAGACCTATTACTCCGACCGCCCGGCGAGCTCCTTCGCCGCCCAGGTCTGGACGAACAACGCCTGGATCGCCGTGCAGTGCCTGCTCTACGGCGTGGTGCTCGGCCTGCCGGTGCTGTGGGTACTGGCGAGCAACGTCCTCAACCTCGGCCTCGGCATCGGCCTGATGGCCTCCGCCGGCCGGCTCGACACCTTCCTCGGCCTGCTCATCCCGCACGGCCTACTGGAGCTGACCGCCGTCTTCGTCGCCGGCGGCCTGGGACTCCGTCTCGGCTGGACGATCGTCGACCCCGGCCCGCGCACCCGGGCCACCGCGCTCGCCGAACAGGGCCGCTCGATCGTCGGCATGGGGATCGGCCTGGCGACGGTGCTGGCGTTGTCGGGCGTCCTGGAGGCGTTCGTGACCCCGTCCGGCCTGCCGACCTGGGCCCGGATCACCATCGGCGCGCTCGCGGAGGTCGCGTTCCTCCTCTACGCGCTGGTGCTGGGCCGGAAGGCCGCAGGGGCCGGGGAAACCGGCGATCTGGATGCGGCCGACCGGGCGGACCTGCAGCCGGTCGCGGCCTGAGTCGATGTGATCAACAGGCCTCTGAGCTGCTACTCTTCTCGCAACCCGGCCAAACCATTGACGTGGTAGGGGTGGGCTAGTAGGTTTGAACGGTTGGGATCGACTGGACAGCAGTCAGGCTCAGGCGTTAGTGTCTACGACACCGCCGAGTCGAGGCGAGTGTGCTTCATCGAATGCACGCCCTCTCCGACAAGGTAAATCCCGGGACTGAGCACACCGAAGGCTTTGATAGGCTTCGGAGCGAAGTTGAAGGAAATCCCCCCAGCGGGAATCGGATGAATGAAACTCCGGAAAACGGAGCGGAAAACATCTGGTAAGCTGGAAACACGAAAGAACGAAGCGCCCAGAGGGCCGGTGTGAAAGCCGCCTGAAGGAAGCGTCCGTTCCTTGAGAACTCAACAGCGTGCCAAAAGTCAACGCCAGATATGTTGACATCCCCGG
>NZ_JBHVER010000209.1:0-13379 GCF_042802195.1 Kitasatospora sp. NPDC057500
GCGCCTGCACCGGCGCCGCGCGCCCGGCGGCCAGCGGCCCGCGCCCCGGCCCGCCGCAGGCCGCCGCGGCCTCCAGGCCGTCCGGGCTCTGGGTGCCGGGCCGGTTGCCGCTGAAGCAGTTGGCGGGGTCGACCGAGGCGAGCACCAGATCGGCCCCGTTGCCGTCCACCTGGTTGCCCTCGACCCGGTTGCCGCTCGCCGGGTGGCCCGCCGGATCGGTGACGATCACCCCCGCCGCCCGGTTGCCCCGGACCAGGTTGCGCTCCACCCGGTTCGCCGTGCCGCCGCCGATCCCGATGCCGATCCCGAAGCCGCCGTCCGCCTGCTGGGGCGAGTCGGCGGCGTTGTTGTCGACCACCACGTTGCCCGCGATCACCGCGCCGTGCTGCGGGGCCAGCGCCTCCAGGTCGTTGGAGTTCACCGTGACGCCCACCCGGTTGCCCGCCGCGCGGTTGCCCAGGATCGACAGGCCGTCCGAGGCGTTGGTCAGCTCCACGCCGACCGCGTTGCGCTCCACCGTGTTGCCGCGCACCAGCGTGTCGCAGGGCTTGCACTGGCCGACGTAGATGCCGGAGTCGGCGTGCCCGGAGGCGTAGGACTCCTCGATCACCCCGGCGCGCGCGTCGAAGGCGTAGATGCCGTACAGGCCGTTGTTGTACGCCGTCACCCGGGTCGCCCGGAAGCCCTCCACGGGCGGGAAGCGCCGGGTGTCCAGCGGGTCGTACGCCGAGCCGCCCGCGCCGCGCTGCTGGAGCTTCTCGTCGGTCACGCCGGTGAACAGCACGCCGTTGGCCAGGT
Source organism: Kitasatospora sp. NPDC057500 (assembly GCF_042802195.1). Taxonomy (NCBI): domain Bacteria; kingdom Bacillati; phylum Actinomycetota; class Actinomycetes; order Kitasatosporales; family Streptomycetaceae; genus Kitasatospora; species Kitasatospora sp. NPDC057500. The sequence continues at coordinate 799 of NZ_JBHVER010000209.1, forward strand.
AGCCGCGCACGGTGAGGTTCTCCACCACCGTGCCGGGGCCGGTGGCGGTGATGCCGTTGGCCAGCTTCAGCCCGCCGTCGAGCACCACGGCGGAGCGGTCCGTGCCGCGCACCACGATGTTCCGCTTGGCGACGCGCACGCTCTCGCGGTAGGTGCCGGGGCCGATCAGCACCGTGTCGCCCTCGTGCGCGACGTCCACCGCCTTCTGGATGGTGGGGAAGTCCTCGGGGACGCGCACCACGCTCCCGCCCGGGTGCTTGGCGTCCTCCGCGGCCGGACCGGACGAGGAGCACCCGGCCGCCGCCAGGACGGCCAGGGCGGCCACGGCCGTCACAGCGGTCCTGCGGGGTGACTGACGATCAGGAAACGTGATTTGCATGGCACGTGTTCTATCGTCTCCAATAGGGCGCATGCCCACCGAACCGGAAAACGCGTCGCTTCCGAACCTCCCCGCCGCGTCCGGTCTCGGGAGGCGAAGGGCGCTGCTGGCGGCCGGTGCGGCGCTCGCCGCCGGCGTCGGCGCGACGGTCGCCGACCTGGCGGACCGCGACCGGAAGCCGGGCCACGCCACCACCTCCACCGGCGCCCCGCCGCCCGAGGGCCCGATCCCCTTCCACGGCGCCCGACAGGCCGCGCTGACGGCCCCGCAGCTCCCCGCGACCAGGCTGCTCGCCTTCGACCTCCCGGCGGCCTCCGCCGCCGCCGACCGCGAGGCCCTGCGCGCCCTGCTCACCGCCTGGACCCGCACCCTGGCCGCGGCCGCCGGACCGTCACCCGACCCGCGCCTGCGCGCCGACGGCGCCGCGCCCCGGCTCACCTCGCTGGTCGGCCTCGGCCCGGCCCTCGCCACCCGCCTCTCGCTCGCCGTCCCCGCCGGACTCGCCGAACTGCCGGCCTTCCCCGGCGACCGGCTCGACCCGGCCCGCGGCGGCGGCGACCTGCTGCTCCAGCTCTGCGCCGCCGACCACTGGACGCTCGCCGTCGTCGCCGAACTCGCCACCACCGCCGCCCAGGGCGCCGGCGCCACCCCCCGCTGGGCACAGTCAGGCTTCCTGCCCGGGACCGCCCCGGGCGCCACGCCCCGCAACCTGTTCGGCTTCAAGGACGGCACCGCCAACCCCGACGAGGACGCCGCCCGCCAGTGGGTCTGGGGCCCGCCCGGGCCGCACGAGAACGCCACCGTCCTGGTCTACCGGCGGATCCGGATGGACACCGCCGCCTTCGCCGCCCTCCCCGAGGAGCAGCAGAACCTCGCCATGGGCCGCCGCGCCGGCGACGGCGCCCCGCTCACCGGCACCGCCGAACGCGACGAACCGGACCTCTACGCCAAGCACCCCGACGGCGCCTACGTCATCCCCGCCACCTCCCACGTGCGCCTCACCGGCCCCCGCCTCGACGGCGGCGCCCGGATGCTGCGCCGCGGCTACAGCTACGACGACGCCCCCGGCGACCGCGGTCTGCTCTTCTGCGCCTTCATGCGCGACGCGGGCCAGTTCACCCGCGTGCAGAACCGCCTCGCCGAGCGCGACGCGCTCAACCCCTTCGTCGAGCACACCGCCTCCGCCGTCGCCTACGTCCTCCCCGGAGCCCCGGAGGGCACCGTGCTCGGCGCGCAGCTCTGGGCCTGAGCCGGCCTCGGCCCGGTGCGGGCTCAGCCCGTGGCGGTTTCGCGCAGCCGCCGCTTGTCCGGCTTGCCGACGGACGTCAGCGGGATCTCGTCGACCAGGTGGAGCACCTCGGGGGCGTAGATCCGGCCCTTGCGCGCGGTGACGAAGGCGCGGAGCTCGTCCAGCCGCGGCCGCTGACCCGGGGCGGGGACCACGGCGACATGGACGTGCTCCCCCTCCTGCTCGTCGCGGACCCCGAAGACCGCGCAGCGGGCGACCGCCGGGTGGGTGACCAGGAGGTCCTCCACCTCGGACGGGTAGACGTGTCCGCCGACCACGATGATCAGGTCCTTGACCCGGTCGGAGAGGTAGAGGTACCCGTCCTCGTCGAAGTGGCCGACGTCGCCGGTGTTGAGCCAGCCGTCGCGCAGCACCGCGTCGGTGAGGTCGGGCCGCTTCCAGTACCCGGCCATGACGCCCTCGGAGCGCAGGTGGATCTCGCCCTGGTCGCCGGTCGGCAGGTCGGCGCCGTCCAGGGAGCGGATCGCCACCTCGACCCCCGGGACCGGCCGCCCGACGGGGACCGGCCCGTCCTGGCCGATCCGGGCGTGCTCCGGCGGGGTCAGCACGGTGATCAGCTGCGCCTCCGACATCCCGTAGAGGCCGGTCAGGATCGGCCCGAACACCTTGAGCGCCTCGCGGATCCGGGGCGCCGAGGCGGCGCTGCCGCCGTACAGGATGTGCCGCAGGGAGGACAGGTCGGTGCGGCCGACGGCCGGGTGGTCGAGCAACCGGTGGAGCAGCGGCGGCAGCACCCAGAGGTCGGTGATCCGTTCGCGCTCGACGGCCGCCAGGACCGCGCCCGGGTCGAAGGAGCGCTGGAGGACGACCGTGCCGCCGCGATGGAGGGTCAGGTCGGCGAGGACCCCGGCGAGGTGGGCGAGCGGGGTCGCGGCCAGCAGGCGGGGCGGTCCGTCGGCGCCGCCGCTGCCGAGCGGGACGTCGAAGATGCCGCGGTAGGGTCCGTGCAGGCTGACGATGCCCTTCGGGATGCCCGTCGTGCCCCCGGTGTGGCGGATGCCGTGGTCGTCCTCGGGGCGGATCCGGACGTTCGGAGCCTCGGCCGGGCGGTCGGCGGAGGCCGCGATGACGTCCTCACCGACGGCGGCCCCCGAGTCCGGCCCGGGGCCGAGGGTGAGGACCGTCGGCACGTCGACCAGCGGGAGCAACTCGGCGGCCGAGGCGTACCGTTCGGCGTCCACGAGCAGGATGGCAGTGTCGACGCTCGCCGTGATCTCGGCCAGGACCGGCGCGCTCATACCGTCGTACAGGATCACCAGCCGGGCGCCCGAGAGTCCAACCGCGTACCGCGCCCCGAGTGCCTCGGCGGTGTTGCCGGTCAGCAGGGTCACGGTGGTGCCCCGGGCGGCGCCCCGGGCGATCAGCTCGTGCGCGAGGCGGTAGGTGGCGGCGGCGAACTCGCCGGAGGCGATCCGGACGCCGTCGGCGGTGACGACGGCCGGCCGGTCGGGGTCGGCCGCGAGGGACCGGAGGATCAGCGCGGCTCCGCTGACGAACTCCGGCCCGTCCGCGGCCACGTCTTCCTTGTAGTCTGCAACCATGGGCCCAGGCTAACCCCACCCCGGCCACCGGGGCGGGCATGCCCGGCGGGTGTTTGGCGCGAAAGCGCCGCCACCGGACCGAATGTGATGGATCATCAGTCCGTCTGCGTCGGCGGTGCACGGCGCCGCCGTCCGAGCCGGGCGCGCCGACGTCCTCATCAGGGCGCCCGGCTCCGTCGGCCGGACCGTCCGTAACGGCCGCTGCGGGTCAGGTGGCCAGTACCTCCACCGTGTGGACGGCGTTGCGGGCACCGGACGGTGGCTGGACACGGCCGTGGGCGTCGGTGGCGCGGCAGCGGATGCGGTGCGGGCCGGGGGTGAGCCGGCAGGGCAGGGCGAACCGCTGCCAGACGGGGTGCGGGCCGCGCGGGTGCAGGAGGGCCGGGCGCCAGCCGGTGTCGTCGACGGCGATCTCCATCGAGACGACCGGCGCGTGGCTCCACGCCCGGCCGGTCACCTCGTACGTCCCGGCGGGCACCCGCTGACCGTCGTGCGGGGCGAGGAGTTTGCTGTTGACGTCGACCTCCCGGACCGGGCGCGGGGCGCCGCCGCCCGGTGGGACGCGGGTGTAGAGGCGGGTGGTGAACAGGTGCTCGGGCCGGTGGTCGGCCAGCACCAGGCGGGTCAGCCACTTGACCGAGTTGGTGGCGAACAGCCCGGGCGCCACCGCCCGCAGCGGGAAGCCGTGCCGCCCGGGAAGCGGTTCGCCGTTGACGGTGTCGGCCAGCAGCACTTCCTCGCGGGCCTGCTCCAGCGGGAGGTCCTTCAGGTACGTCAGCCCGCTCTCGCCCGCGAACGAGCCGCGGTCGGCGCCCTCGAACCAGATGTGCCGGGCCTGCGGGCGCGGGGTCGCGAGGTCCAGGACGTCGGACAGTGCGACGCCGGACCACTCCAGGTTGGCGATCGCGCGGGTCGGGACGTCGGGGCGGGAGGGGCTGCCGAAGCACTCGTGGAAGGCGGTCAGGCTGGTCCGGGCCAGCCCGCGCAGCGCCGGCAGGTCCAGCCAGAGCGGCCGCTCCACCAGGCCTTCGACGGTCAACGTCCAGGAGGAGGCGTCGAGTTCGGGCGACGGTCCGAGGTGGTTCCGGACGAAGAGGTGCTCGACGGGGGTGAGGAAGGCGTCGGGGGTGCTCGGGTCGGCGGGCGTTGCCTGCACGCGGGCTCCGTACGTCGTCGGGCGGCCCGGTGGGACCGGGGCGGGTGGACCGGGTGGAGTATAGGAAGGATTCCGGCCCCGAACGATCCGTGTCCACCCACCGGCCCGGTAGCCTTGCGCACGCCGGCCGGGCGGCGGCCGGGCGGGGAGTGGTGGACGTGCGCGACGAACAGGGCCTTCGGGTCGAGGAGTTGTCGATCCACGAGCTGGCCTACCTGGCCGGGGGCCCGTGGCGGGTGGCCGAGACCGCGCTGGTGCGGATGCTCCTGGCGGCCCGGGTGGAGATCGACCGGCACGGCATGGTCCGGGTCGTCCGGCCCCGCCCGCGCGACGAGGTGGAGGCCGTGCTGCTCGCCGCGCTCGGCCCGTCCGGCACCGGCTGGCTGGGCGCCCCGCGTGCCGCGTTCGGTCCCAGCGCGCCCGCCCGGGAGCTGGAGGCGGGCCTGCGCCGCCGCGGCCTGCTGGTCGGCGGCCTCCCCCCGTCCACCCGGCCCACCCCGTCCGCCGGCGGACGCGTCCTGAGGCTGCCGGCCGCGGCGGTGGGCGTGCTGCTGATCGTCGTCGCGGCCGTCACCGCCCGGCTTTCCGTCGCGGTCCTCGGCGCGGACCGGACCCTCGCCATGCTGTTCGCCGGCCTGGCCGCCCTGTCGGCCGGCGCCGCCCTGACCCGCCGCGCACCGCCGGCCGCCGAGCCCCGGACGCGGGCCGCCGACCGCGTCGTCCCCCTGCTCGCCGCTCTCCGGGCCGGTGAACCGGCGCCCCCGGGCTGGTGCCTCCCGGGGGACGGCCCCACCCCGACCGGCCGCACCACCTGGGCGGTCCTCGCCGCCACCGGGGTGGAGGCGCTGGGCCGGCCCCGACTCACCGCCGCCGTTCGGGGCCGCACGTAGAGTTTCCCAACTCGTCAACCATTGAGGGTGGTTGACGTCGACCCGGCCGCCACACTGAAGGGGTAGGCGAGCCGGGGCGGGGAGGGTGCGGTGTCGGACGGTCCGGACGTCGGAGCAGCGTCCAGTACGGGCGGCCACCCGCCGGACCCGGTCCACCCGCCGGACCCCGGGCGCCCGGGTGCCGCGACGGCCGGTTGGTACCAGCGGCCCGTCGTCCAGTTCGCGGTCTTCCCGTTGGCCGCGCTCGTCCTCGCGGCCCTGGGCATCGGCGTCCCCCTGCTCCAGCACGGCGACGGCGGACGCGCGGCGCGTCCGGCGCCCGCGTCCGCCGCGGCACCGGCGACGTCTTCGAGGTCCTCATCACCAGGGCCGGGCCGCACCACCGCCGCCTCCCCGACGCTGGACCCCACGGTCCACGACTTCGACCGCTACCTGACCGGCGTCGCGGACATCACGGTGGGCGACGACAACCTCCTGGACCTCGACACCATGGCGGTGGTGCCGAGCGGAACGCCGGGCGCCGACGTCCGGCTCGACTCCGGCCGGCTGTTCCACGGGGCGCGGGAGAAGACCGAGGACCAGGGCATGGGCGTCATCAACAACGCCGACATCCCCAACTGCTCGACGCGGACCCAACTCGTCGACGGCAAAATCGACTTCGACGCGCTCCTGCGCGACCAGAGCATCTGCGTGAAGACCAGCCAGGGCCGCTGGGCCCTGCTCCGGATCGCCGCCCGGATGCCCAGGTCCGCCTACACCTTCCACATCGGCTTCACCGACGCGGCGCCGTCAGCCGGCCTTCCCCAGCGCGGCCGGCCGGAGCCGGTCCGCCTCGGGGCCCGACTGAAGGAATTCGAGCGTGGCCAGTTCGTTCACCGTCTCCTGAAGCCGGCTGATCCGGTCCCGGCCGATCCGGACGAGTTGCTCCCCGGCGGCGGCCCACCGGTCGAGGTCGGGTGAGAGGGGCGGGATGCCGGCGAGGATGTCGGCACTCTCCTTGAGGGTGATCCCCACGCGCTGCGCGGCGAGCGCGAGCCTGACCCGGCAGATCGCGTCGACGGTGAAGCGGCGGGCGTTGCCGCTGCTCCGGTAGCCGCTGATCACGCCGTAGCGCTCGTAGAAGCGGACCGCGTTGGGCGTCACCCCGGCGGCCCGGGCCAACTGTCCGACCGTCAGCGAGGCGTGGCTCGCTTCGAGGCCGGGGTGCTCGATGGTGGTCATGGCATCCGTCCCGCGTTCATCGATGAATCCTGCCGGTCCAGTATCACAGCGGAGTAGCGGCGCGGCGGGGGAGCGCAACCGTGCACGCCCCCGCCGCCAGGGCCGCCGGGGCTACGCCGGGCCGACCGGATCCGCGACCCGAAGGGCCCGCAACGCCCTCGCCCACGTGCGCAGTTCCTCCAGCGTCGAGTGCAGCGCCTTCGTCGCACCCGGTGGAGCGACGAAGTGACCGTCGGCGTCGATGTGCTCCCACGCCATCGGCAGCAGCACCGACTCCCGGATCGTGGTGGCGCGCAGCTCCGGAAGGACCGTCCGCAACTGCTCGATGGCCCTGATACCGCCGGAGCCGCCGTATCCGACGAAGGCGACCGGCTTGTACGCCCACTCGGTGAAGTGCCAGTCGATCGCGTTCTTCAGTGCCGCCGGGAAGCTGTGGTTGTACTCCGGGGTGAGGAACACGAACCCGTCGGCCCCCGCGAGCCGCCCGGCGATCGGGGACGCGGCCGCCCCGCCCGGCTGCATCTCGTGCATCGGCAGCGGGGCCGTGGCGAGGTCGATCATGTCGAGGTCGATCCAGTCGATCGCGGAGAGCTCCTGCTCCAACCACGCGGCGAGGGAATCGGCCAGTCGGGGCTTGCGCACGCTTCCGATCACCACGGCGATCCGGAGCCGGACGTTGACGTTGTCTTCTGTCATGCCGACGACGCTAGGTCTTCGCCTATGGGCGAACTCAAGCCGATCCGTCCGGTCGCCGGGAGGACGAACGGCCCGGCGCCCCGCGTAGCGCGTGGACCGGATCGCCGGGCCGCGGGGCGACCGCACACTGTACGGCAGCGGCGGGCGGTGGCCGGCCAGGGTCGACACCTTCGTGCGGCCCGCATCACCCCCGAGCAGGTCGACCGGCCCGCGCCGACCACGAGGCCCACCCTGGCCTGACCCCCGCACCCGGGGAGGGGTCAAGGCCCCTCCCCGCAACTGCTCACCAGCACCTGAGGTACCCGCCCCTGGCGGACCACGGCCGCCACCGGCGAGCCGAGCGCCGTCCGTCGGTGCGTGAGCGAGCGGCCCGTGCGGCTCCTCGTTCGTGGTGAGCAGGCCCTGGTGTTGCCGACCCGGCGGGCGCGGGCCGGCGAGTTCGCGGTCCGCGGCTCGGCGAACGGGCGCGGGCCTCAGGGCAGGTGCGGCCCAGGACCGCGGCCGGCGCCTCGCCGGCGTCGGCCGGGTTGGGTCAGGACGGCGGGACCGCCCCTCCAGGACACGGCCGCGCCTCCGACCGGAAGGGCGGCGGCCCGTCGCCCGGAGCCGTAGCCGGTGCCAGGCGGCGGGTAGCTCCTGGAGCGGATCCGGGCGCAGTCCTCCGCCGTACAGTGGATGCGCAGCACTCCCGCAGCCCACGACCCGCCGGCTGTCGGCCGTCGTGATCACCGGCAGCCGACTGCCGTTCGGTGTGTGCCGGTGGGCGGGCAGGGTAGGCGCGGCGTGTTGCAGAGAGTGATCGAGGAGGAGGACGTGACCGCGCTGTTCACCAACCGCAGGGACGCCGGGCTCAGGCTTGCGCGGCGGACCGGGGAGTACCTGCGGGCGCGGGGTGGGGCGGAACCCGTGGTGGTGGGGTTGGCGCCGGGCGGGGTCGCGGTCGCGGCGGAGGTGGCGCGTGAGCTGGCGGCGCCGCTGGACGTGGTGGTCGCGCGGGCGCTCAACGCGCCCGGCAACGGGACGCCGCTCGGGGCGCTGGCCGACGAGGCGCCGCCGGTGCTGAACCGGCGGGCGATGCGCGGGCTCGGGCTGGGGGAGGAGGACCTCGAAGGCGAGGTGACCCACCAGCGGGTGGAGCTGCACCGGCTGGAGAAGCTGTACCGGGACCGCAGGCCGCCGCTGCCGGTGGACGGCCGGACGGTCGTCCTGGTCACCGACGGCGTGGTGTACGGGCCGGTCGCCCCGGCCGCCGTCCAGGCCCTGCGCGGGCGCGGGCCGGACCTGCTGGTGCTGGCCGCGCCGGTGTGCGACGCGCGGGAGGCGGCGGCGCTGCGCCGGGTCGTCGACGCGCTGCTCTGCCTGCGCGAGAGCACCTACCTGCACGCGGTGGGCCCCTGGTACGACGACTTCCGGGACGTCACCGACCGCGAGGTGGCCGTCCTGCTGCGCCAGCAGCCGGTGCGCCGCTGAGGATCAGATCCCCGAGGCCGGGAGCAGCAGCAGGCGGTCGGGGTCGAAGGGCATCCAGGCCGGGGGCTCGCCGCGGCCCAGCGTCCGGACCCGGCACCAGGCCTGGGCGCCGGCCGGGCGCCACCAGGCGTTGATCCGGCCCACGGACCAGCCGCCGTCCGGGAGGTTGACCTGGACCGGGTGGTAGGCGGGCTCGACCTCGTGAGCCGGCGGCTGCCAGCCGGGTGCGTCCATGCTGTCCCCTCCTCTGCGGGTCGTCGGGTCGACTCTACAGGCGTGTAGTAGTTCGTGGGAGTCCGACGAGTGAAATCCGGTCGAGCGGACGGGGGTCGGGCGCGTACGGTCGGGTGCCACGTCGGAGTCCGGAGGCGGGGGGAGTGCCGTGGATGCCGGATGGGGGGCCGCGTTGCCGCTGGGCCTGGTGGTCCTGGTGGGCGCGTCCGTGCAGCGGCTGGCGGGGGTCGGGTTCGCGCTGGTCGCGGGACCGGCGCTGGTCCTGCTGCTGGGGCCGGGCGACGGGGTGACGCTGTCCAACTGCGCGGCCGGCGCCATCAGTGCGGTCGGGCTGGCCGGCACCTGGCGGCAGGTGCGGCTCGCCCGGATGCTGCCGCTGACCGGGGCGGCCGCGTGCACCGTGCCGCTGGGCGCCTGGACCGCCGGCCGGGTGCCCGCGCCGGCGCTGCTGATCGGTATCGGACTGCTGGTCGGCGCCGCGGCGCTGCTGGTGATCGGGGGCGTGCGGGCCGCCGGGCTCCGCGGTGTCCGGGGCGCGCTGGCGGCGGGCGCGGCCAGCGGGTTCATGAACTCCGCCGCCGGGGTCGGCGGCCCGGCCGTCTCGCTCTACGCCGTCAACACGGGCTGGAGCGCCCGCGAGTTCCTGCCCAACGCGCAGTTCTACGGGGTGGCCGTCAACCTCCTCTCGCTCGCCGCCAAGGGGGCGCCGCAGCTGGCTGCGCCCGCGTGGTCGGCGGCGGCGGCCGGGATCGCGCTCGGCGCCGGCGTCGGCAGGGCGCTGGCGGACCGGGTGCCCGAGCGCCGCACCCGGGCGGTGGTGCTCGGCCTGGCGCTGGCCGGCGGCCTGACCACCCTCGGCAAGGGGGTCCGGGACCTGTGACGGACCCGGTGGCCGGCGGTGCCGGCGGCCCGGCCGCGGCCTGGGGCAGACTGTCCGGGTGCAGCTGCGTATCGAAGCCGTCGACCTCCCGGGCCGCTCGTGCCCGGCCGCGCCGGGCTTTCCCGGCTACCGGAACATCCACGTCGCCGTGCAGCGGCGCGAGCGCCCCGGCGAACTCCTCGGCCTCCAGCCCGGTGACGCGCCCTCGGCCGTCTGGACGCTGGAGTGCACGGTGAGCCCCGTGCCCGGCGGCATCGACGTCAAGGGCCCGTACGTCCAGGGCCGCCCCGGGCAGCGCTTCGTCTACCTGGTCTGGGGCGCGGTCGACGACGCCGGAGCCCTCAGCGTGTTCCGCCGGGCCAAGCTCATGCTCGACGCCGTCGACGCGCGGGTGGCCGCCGACGCGACGGCGACCGGGCGGCTGACCGGCCGCCTCGGTCTGACCGATGCCAAGGGGCAGCCGCTCTGCGCGGCCGTCCGGCCCCCGCAGGTGGTGTGGACGGCCGAAGGGGTGGACGGGGGCTGAGCGGACCGCGCTTACCGTTCCCACATACCGGGCCTGGGTATAGTGACCGCCATGCGCCAGGACGCCGCCCCTCCCTCCCGCGACCCGCGTCGCCGTGGAGCGGGGGCGGGGGCGCGAGCGGGGACGGGAGCGGCGCTCCTTCTCCTCCTGCTGACCGCCCTCGGGCTGATCGGCCATCACACCCTGCCGGCCGGTGTCACCGCGGCCCCGCACACCGCTGCGGCCCCACACACCGCCGCGGCGACGACGGCGAGCGCCGACCGTCCGGCCGCCACCCACCGGCATCCCGGCGTCTCCGCCCACCAGCACCCCGGCGTCTCCGGCCACCGGGCGCCGGCCGTCGCCGAGCACCCCGTCCGGGCCTGCGCCGAACACCGGGTCTGCTCCTCGACGGCGCCCGCGCGCGGCGTCCTGCTCGACGGCCCGCCGCAGACCGGCCTCGCCGCCGAGCGCACCGGCGCCGACCCGGCGCCGCACCGCCCGGCGACCGCGCCCGGCAGCCCCGGGCCGGGCGCACCACCGCCCGACCTCGACGTCCTCTCGGTCTCGCGCAGATAGGCGCCCCGACGGCGGCGGGGGAGCGAACAGCCTCCCGCCGCCGGTCGGCCCTGTCCACCGGCACGGCCGTCGAGGCCGGTGCCGACGCGCACTCACCCGAGAGACCCCGATGCCCGAATTCACCGTCAACCGCCGTTCCCTGCTGCGCGCGGGCCTGGGCGCCGTCGGCGCCGGCCTGCTCGCCGCCTGCACCGACGCGGCCGCCACGCCGCCGCTCGTCGACCCGTCCGGCGGCCCCGTCGCCGAGGCGGAGGCCAAGCGGCACGGCACCGGCAAGGAGCGCCCGGTGACCGTCACCGCGACGGCCCAGGCCGTCGACCTGGGCGGCGGGACCACCGCCGCGACCTGGACCTTCGGCGCCCTGCCCGGCCCCGCGATCCGCACCACGGCCGGGGACACCCTGGTCGCCACCCTGGACAACCGGCTGCCCGTGGCGACCTCGCTGCACTGGCACGGCCTGGCGCTGCGCAACGACATGGACGGCGTACCGCCGGTCACCATGCGGCCGGTCGCGGCCGGCGGCAGCCACACCTACCGCTTCGTCACCGACCGGCCGGGCACCTACTGGTTCCACCCGCACGTCGGCGTCCAGCTCGACCGCGGCCTGTACGCGCCGCTGATCGTCGAGGACCCGCAGGAGCCGCTGGGGTACGACGAGGAGTGGGTGGTCGTCCTGGACGACTGGCTGGACGGCCTCACCGGAACCCCGGACCAGGCGTTCACCGAACTCCGCAAGGGCATGGGCGGCGGCAGCGGCGGCCACGACATGAGCGGGATGCCCGGCCACGGCACGGGCGGCACGGGCGGTCACGCGATGCCCGGCACGGACGCGGGCACGGGTGCGCCCGCCGGCCGGGCGCCGTCGTCGTTCATGCTCATGGGCGCCACCAGCGACCTGCTCGGCGGCGACGCGGGCGACGTCCGCTACCCGCACCACCTGGTGAACGGCCGGATCGCGGCCGACCCCGAGGTGTACCGGTCCAGGCCCGGCCGCCGGGTGCGGCTGCGGATCGTCAACGCGGGCGGCGACACCGCCTACCGCCTCGCCCTGGGCGGCCACCGGCTGACCGTCACCCACACCGACGGCTTCCCGGTGGCGCACGAGGAGGTGGACGCCCTGCTGATCGGCATGGGCGAGCGCTACGACGCCCTGGTCACCCTCCAGGACGGCGTCTTCCCGCTGACCGCGCTCGCCGAGGGCAAGGACGCCGCCGGGCGGGCGCTGGTCCGCACCGGCACGGGCGAGGCGCCGGCGGACACCGTCCGCCCCGCCGAGCTGAACGGGCGGATCCTCGCCGCCTCCGACCTGCGGGCGGCGGACGAGGTCCGGCTGCCGTCGCGCACGCCCGGGCGCACCCACCGGATCGAGCTGACCGGCGGCATGGCCCGGTACGACTGGGCGCTCAACGGGCGCCCCTTCGACATGGCGAGGCCGACCGACCGTCCCTTCCTGGTCGGCGCCGGGGAGCGGGTCCGGCTGGAGTTCGTCAACCGGACGGAGATGTGGCATCCCATGCACCTGCACGGCCACACCTTCCAGGTCGGTGACGGGGGACCGCGCAAGGACACCGTGATCGTGCTGCCCGGGCGGACGGTGACCTGCGACTTCGACGCCGACAACCCGGGGCAGTGGATGACGCACTGCCACAACGCCTACCACGGCGAGGCCGGGATGATGGGTCTGGTCGCCTACCGGGCCTGAGCCCGGCCCGGTCCCGGGC
>NZ_JBHVER010000210.1:0-13045 GCF_042802195.1 Kitasatospora sp. NPDC057500
GCGGTGACCCGGCCCCGGGCCGTTCAGGCGTGCTCGGACGCCGTCTCGAACCGTTCCATGCGCTCCCTGCCCGCCGCGCCCACGGCGTCCGTCACCGCGGCCACCAGGCTCTCGCTCAGTGCCATCGCGGCCACCAGGGAGTCGAACGGCGAGGCGGACTCCACCCGCGCCGGGAGGACGACCTTGGCCAGCTTGGCGATGGGGGAGAGCCAGTTGTCCGTCATCAGGCACACGGTGGCGCCCCGGGCGGCCATTCCCTCGCTGAAGCGGAGGCTGGACTCGCTGTAGCGGCGGTAGTCGAGGACGAGGAGAACCGTGTTGGCGTCGGCGTCGGCGAGCGCCCTGCGACGCTCCATCTCCTCCTGGCCGATCACGTCGACGTCCTCGCGCAGCTGCCACAGGTGGATGACCAGGTACTCGGCGAGCAGCCGGCTGAACCGGCCCCCCGTCACGCGCACGCTCCGGGCCGGGTCGCCGAGCAGCCTGACGAGGGTGGCGAACTCCGACTCCGGCAGTTCCGCGTAGGTGGCCTCCAGCAGTTGCGCGAAGGCGCGCTGCGTCTCCGGCAGCACGCCCTTCGCGGAGACCGACGCCTTCTCGGCGTACTGCTTCAACGGGGAGCCCAGCTCCCCGTTCAACTCGTGGACCAGGGCGCGCTGGAAGGCCGGGAAGCCGGCGAAGCCGAGCCGGGTGACGAAGCGGACCACCGTCGCCGAACTCACGCCGGCGCCGGCGGCCAGGTCCGCGACGGTGGTGAGGCCGGCCGTGGGGTACTGGGCCAGCACCGCCCGGGCGACCTTGCGTTCGCCGTTGCTGAGTCCGTCCATGGCGGAGAGCAGCAGCTTCCGCACCGACGCGTGACCCCCCGGTATCGTCTCCATCTTTCAAGAATACCAAGGAAGGGCACGCTGAAACGTTCGTTACATCCGATCCGCGCCGGGAACGGGTCGGCGCCACGGGCTGCCCCGGTGGCGCCGACCGTCGACGCGCCGTCAGCCCCGCGCCTCCGCAAGGACACCGGCCAGGGCGTCCGCGAGCAGGTCGACCTCGTCCTCGCCGGCCACCAGGGGAGGGGCGAACCGCACGGTCGATCCGTGGGTGTCCTTGGCCAGGACGCCGCGCCGCATGAGGCCCTCGCACGCCTCGCGGCCGGTCATCAGCCGGGGGTCGATGTCGACTCCGGCCCACAGCCCCCGGACCCGCACCGCCAGCAGGCCGGCGCCGACCAGCTTCCGCAGCCGCGACTCCAGCCGCTCGCCCAGGACCCGGGCGCGCTCCTGGTACTCACCGGTGGCCAGCATCGCGACCACCTCGTGGCCGATCGCGGCCGCCAGGGGGTTGCCGCCGAACGTCGAGCCGTGGGTGCCGGGGGTGATCACGCCGAGCACGTCGTCGTCGGCGGCCACGGCGGACACCGGGTAGAGGCCGCCGCCCAGGGCCTTGCCGAGGACGTAGACGTCCGGCACGACGTCCTCGTGGTCGCAGGCGAAGGTGCGGCCGGTGCGGGCCAGGCCGGACTGGATCTCGTCGGCCACCATCAGCACGTCGCGCCGTGTGCAGAGTTCGCGCAGGTCCCGCAGGAACCCGGGCGGCGGGACGACCACGCCGCCCTCGCCCTGCACGGGCTCGAAGAGGACCGCGACCGCCGTGTCGTCGATCGCGTCGGCGACCGCCTGGACGTCGCCGTACGGCACCCGCACGAAGCCGGGCGTGAACGGGCCGTAGTGGTCGGTGGCGACCGGGTCGTCGGAGAAGCTGACGACCGTCGTCGTCCGCCCGTGGAAGTTGCCGCTCATCGTGATGACGGTGGCGCGGTCCGCCTCCACGCCCTTCACGAGGTAGCCCCACTTGCGGCTCACCTTGACGGCCGTCTCCACCGCCTCGGCGCCGCTGTTCATCGGCAGGACGCGCTCCTTCCCGGTGAGCCGGGCGAGCGCCTCTGCGAACGGGCCGAGCTGGTCGTTGTAGAAGGCGCGGCTGGTGAGGGCCAGTCGGTCGAGCTGCTCGTGGGCGCGCCGCAGCAGGCGCTCCGGGCGGTGGCCGAAGTTCAGGGCGGAGTAGCCCGCCAGGCAGTCGAGGTAGCGGTTCCCGTCCACGTCGGTCACCCACGCGCCGTCCCCGGAGGCCAGGACGACGGGCAGGGGGTGGTAGTTGTGCGCGGCGAAGCGCTCCGTCTGCTCGATGTGCTCGCGCGCCGTCCGTGAAGGGGCCGGCGCAGCCGCCCTCGTCGTGTCGCCCGTGCCCCCGCGGCCCTCGTCGTTCTGGTTCATCCCGGCTCGCCTTCCCGACCGCCCGCTGCACGAACGATCGAAACTGTGGATTCATGCGATATGAGAGGGAGCTAACCTGAAATATTCATTCCATTCAAGGGGGGTGCGGGGTAGCGGCCGCGGCGTGTCGCGCACCGGTTGCGACCGGCCGGAAGCCCTCGGTCATCGCGGATGGTCAGGCGTGTGCGGCCGACCCCGAACGACGCCGCGCGCACGGCCCTTGACGGCCCGTGAATGTAACGCCTGTTTCGGAATCGGCTATTGACACGTGAAACCTATCGCCTGTTTCATTCTGGCCAAGCGGCGAGGCCCGGCACCGAGACGGTCGCGGGCGCCGCATCTCCCGAGCGCGCCACTGGAGGCGTCATGAGCTCCCCCGAAGAAACTGCCCGGTTGAACCGCCTGATGTCCGTCGTCGACGGACTGCGCGACGAGATGACGGCGAGCCTGCAGGAACTCGTCCGGATCCCGTCCGTGAGCCCGAAGTATCCGGGAATCGAGTACAAGGACCACGTCGGCCGGGAAGGTGAGGCCACCGCGCTGCTCACCGACCTCTACCGCCGCGCCGGGGCGTCCGTGGACGTCTTCGCCGTGGAGGAGGGGCGCGACAACGCCGTCGGCCGGATCGGCGGCAAGGGCGGGGGGAACTCACTGATCTTCAACGGCCATGTGGACGTCGTACCCGGCGGCGATCCGGCCGGGTGGGCCAAGGCCCCGCCGTTCTCCGGCGAGGTGATCGGTTCCCGGATGTACGGCCGCGGGACCACCGACCAGAAGTCCGGGCTCGTCGCTCAGGCCTATGCCGCGATCGCCCTGCGCGAGGCCGGGATCGAGCTCGGCGGGGAGCTTCAACTGCAGTGCGTGGTCGGCGAGGAGACCGGTGACCACGCCTGCGGGACGGGCGCGGTGGTCGAGCGCGGGTACGTCGCGGACGCCGCGGTCGTCTCGGAGCCGAGCGCGCCGCCCACGCCGCTGTCGATCGTGGTCGCCAGCCCCGGACTGCTGTGGTTCTCGGTCACGGTCGAGGGCAAGAAGGTGCACGGCTCCATGCGGGGCGCCACCATCCACCCCGCCCACTCCGGCGACCTGATCGGTGTGAACGCCATCGACAAGGTCTTCCTCGTCTACCGGGCGCTGCGTGCGCTGGAGGACGAATGGGCCCGCACCCAGCGGCACGACCTCTGGTACAATGGCCACTTCTCCCTGCTGCCCGGTGCCATGCGCGGCGGCCCCGGCGACCTGACCGTCCCGTTCGCCCTGTCCGACACGGCCACCATCGAGTACGGGGTCATGTACCACCCCGAGCGCTCGCCCGAGGACGTGATGGCCGAGATCCAGGCCGTCATCGACCGTGCGGCGGACGCCGATCCGTGGCTGCGCGACCACCGCCCGCACTGCGAGTGGAAGCTCAACTGGGACCCGTTCGTCACCTCGCCCGACGACGGCATCAGCCAGTCCGTCGCCGGCGCGTACCGCACCGCGGCCCAGGGCACCGCCTTCTCCGACCAGCCCTCCTACACCGGGCTCTACGGCGTCTGCGACGCGACCGTGTTCACCCGCACCGGCGTGCCGTCCGTCGTCTTCGGCCCCGGCGACCTGCGCGTCGCCCACGGCAACGACGAGTACGTCGACCTCGACGAGGTCTGGCTCGCGGCCCGCACCTACGCCGTCCTCGCCACCCGCTGGTGCGGCACCGCTTCCCCCGTGTCCTGACCCGGACAGGTCTCCTCCTCGCGCGGCTCCCCGCCCGCGCGAGGCGCCCCGGTCGTGCGCCCCGGACCCGGTCCGGGGCGCCGAGGTGAACCCCCACCCGCGAGGCGTCGCCCCCCGGCGCCTCGCCGTCCCCTCCCCACGCCCAGACCAGAGGCCCGCTCATGCGCACTGACGTTCCCGGTACACAAAGCCCCGAAGACGGCCCGCCCGAGGCCTACCGCCAGCCGAAGGGGGTGGAGCGGCACGGCATCGAACCCGTACCGGACGAACAGCGGACCGTGCGCTGGTTCGACCTGTTCCAGATCATCATCAACGTGATGCTCAACCCCGGCCTGATCCTCATCGGCGGACTCGCGGTGGTCTCGGGGCTCTCGTTCTGGGCGGCGGTCACCGCCCAGGTGCTGGGCATCCTCATCGCCTTCTGCGCCTACACCGTCATGGCCACCGTCGGCGTCGACTACGGCCTGCCCGGGATCGTGTCGACGCGGGCGTTCCTCGGCATCGCGGCCTCCCGCTGGCTGGTCTCGCTGCTGCGCGCCGTCAGCTCGGCCTTCTGGTTCGCCTTCCAGACCCTGGCCGGCGCCATGGGCATCCTGGCCGTGCTGGAGGCGTGGCTCGGGGTGAAGCCGCCGCTCATCGCCGTCAGCCTCGTCTTCGCGGTGCTCCAGGCATCCGTCGCCCTCTCCGGATACGGATCCCTCAAGTGGCTGTCGAAGGTGGCCTTCCCGGTCAAGCTCGTGATCCTCGGCTACCTCTTCTGGCTGCTCGCCAACCACCAGGCGCCCGGCTTCGCGCCGAGCGAGGTGTTCTCCTACTCCGGTTCGGCCGGGTGGAAGTGGGCGGTGTTCGCGGTCTGGGTGAACGCCGTCGCGGCGGCCTGGTTCAGCCAGGTGACGGACGCTGCCGACTACTGCCGCTACTCCAGGTCCCGCAAGGACATGTGGGTCGGCACCATGGCCGCCGCACTGCTCGGAACGGCCGGATCCGCCTTCTTCGGCGCCTACGCCGCCGCCGCGACCCTCGGGCAGACGGCCAACGCCTTCGAGGTGATCCCCGGCCTCGGCGTCGGCCCGGTCACGCTGGTGCTCGTCCTGATCGTGCTGCTCCTGGACAACTGGACGGTCAACGTGCTGAACGTCTACACGGGCGGCCTGGCACTGGCGAACCTCGCCACCCGGCTGGGGCGCTTCTGGTCGACCATGGTGGTCGCCGCGGTGGGCACGGCACTGGCCGCCTTCCCCGCGCTCATCGACGGGTTCAACGGCTCCATGTCGGCGATGGGCAACGTCTTCGCCCCCCTCGTCGGCGTGATCCTGGCCGACTACCTCGTCATCAAGCGGGGCCGCATCGACGTACCGGCCCTCTTCGACCCCCACGGCCCCTACCGCTACACCGGCGGCGTGAACATCCTCGCCCTCGCCTGGACGGCGCTCGGCGCCCTCGCCTTCTCCGCCCTGCCCGACACGGTGCTGCCGACCCCCCTCGTGGCGATCGCCTGCGGCGTCGGCTACGCCCTGACGGCCCGGATGCTCCCGGCCCGGCAGCCCGCCCCCGCGCCCCGCGCGGAGGCACCCGCCGAGCTCGGGGTGCCCACGGGCACCGCCTGACCGGGGGCGACGGCCCGCACCGCCCGGTGCGGGCCGCCGCCTTGCCGGCGGCAGTCGAGGCCGGGGTTCAGGAGCGGACGGCGGTGCCCATCCAGGAGCGGTTGCCGAGCAGGGTCTTGATGTCCGAGGCGAGGCCGTTGTCGGGGTTCACCAGGAAGCCGAGCTCGTAGAGGGTGTCCTTGTCCCAGCCGGTGGTCAGCAGGCGGATCGGGACGTCGCCGGGGTGGGCGTGGAGGGCGAGTTTGAGCTCGGCCACGATCTCGGGGGTGATCCGGGCGGCCGGAACGGTGATCTGGACCGGCGGCTTGGTGCCCAGTTCGGCGGAGGAGACGTCGAGGGTGGTGATCTCCTGGCCGAAGATGCTCAGCGAGCCGTCGCGCTCGTTGAGCCGGCCGCGCGCCGAGATGACGTTGTCCTCCACCATCTGCTCGGCCATCAGGTTGTAGGTGGCGGGGAAGAACAGCACCTCGACCGAGCCGTCGCGGTCGGCGAGGGTGATGATCGCCCAGGCGTTGCCGGCCTTGTTGATCCGGCGGTCCACCGCGGTGATGAGTCCGGAGAGGCGGACCTCGCCCTCGGTGCGGCCGGAGCCGAGGAGGTCGGCGATCGAGGTGTCGCGGTTCTGGGAGAGGATGTGCTCGGCGCCGTCGAGCGGGTGGCTGGAGACGTAGAGGCCGAGCATCTCCCGTTCCAGGGAGAGGAGTTGGCGGCGCGGCCACTCCCGGTCGGTGAGCTCGAAGTCGAGCCCGATGCCGGGGCCGCCGCCCTCGTCGGCCTCCAGGGCGCCGAAGAGGTCGTCCTGGCCGATCGCCTGCTGCTTCTTCAGACCGGTGACGGCGTCGATTGCGCTCTCGTGCACGGTGCTCAGCGAGAGCCGGGTGTGCCCGAGGGAGTCGAAGGCGCCCGCCTTGACCAGGGAGTCGACGGTGCGCTTGTTGCACACCACCAGCTCCACCTTGTCCAGGAAGTCGGGGAAGGAGGTGTACTTGCCCTTCTCCTCCCGGGTGCGCACCAGCGACTCGATGACCGGGACGCCGACGTTGCGCACCGCCTTGAGGCCGAAGCGGACGTCGCTGCCGACGGCGGTGAAGTCGACCACCGACTCGTTGACGTCGGGGGAGAGGATCCGGATGCCCATCTGGCGGCACTCCGCCAGGTAGACCGCCATCTTGTCCTTGTCGTCGGCGACCGAGGTGAGCAGGGCGGCCATGTACTCGGCGGGGTAGTTGGCCTTGAGGTAGGCGGTCTGGTACGAGACCAGGCCGTAGGCGGCGGAGTGCGACTTGTTGAACGCGTAGCCGGCGAACGGGACCAGGACGTCCCAGACCGCCTGGATGGCCTCGTCGGAGTAGCCGCGCTCCTTGCAGCCGGCGTGGAAGGGGACGAACTCCTTCTCCAGGACCTCCTTCTTCTTCTTGCCCATCGCCCGGCGCAGCAGGTCGGCCTGGCCGAGCGAGTACCCGGCGAGCACCTGGGCGGCGCGCTGGACCTGCTCCTGGTAGACGATGAGCCCGTAGGTGGGGCCGAGGACGTCCTTGAGCGGCTCCTCCAGCTCGGGGTGGATCGGGATGATCTCCTGCTGCGCGTTCTTGCGCAGGGCGTAGTTGGTGTGCGAGTTCATGCCCATCGGCCCGGGCCGGTACAGCGCGGAGACGGCGGAGATGTCGGCGAACTCGGTCGGCTTCATCAGCTTGAGCAGGGCGCGCATCGGGCCGCCGTCGAGCTGGAAGACGCCGAGGGTGTCACCGCGGGCGAGCAGCTGGTAGGTGGTGGGGTCGTCGATCGGGATCTTCTCGATGTCGACGTCGATGCCCCGGTTGGCCTTCACGATCTTGATGCAGTGGTCGATGATGCCCAGGTTCCGCAGACCCAGGAAGTCCATCTTGATCAGGCCCATGGCTTCGCACGACGGGTAGTCGAAGCCGGTGATGATGGTGCCGTCCTTGTCCCGCATGTGCAGCGGGATCAGCTCCAGCAGCGGGGTGGAGGAGAGGATGACGGCGGCGGCGTGCACACCGGTGCCGCGGATCAGGCCCTCGATGCCCCGGCCGGTGTCGATGATCTTCTTGACGTCGGGCTCGTTGTCGTACAGCGCCCGGATCTCGGTGCCCTCGTTGTACCGGGGGTGCTTGTCGTTGAAGAGGTCGGCGAGCGGCACGCCCTTGCCCATGACGTCCGGCGGCATCGCCTTGGTGATCCGGTCGCCCATCGCGAAGGGGTAGCCGAGGATGCGGTTGGCGTCCTTGACGGCGGCCTTGGCCTTGATGGTGCCGAAGGTGTTGACCTGTGCGGTGTAGGCGGAGCCGTACTTCTCGGTGACGTAGCGCACCATCTGGTCGCGCTGGCGGTCGTCGAAGTCGATGTCGACGTCCGGGGGGTTGATGCGCTCGGGGTTGAGGAACCGCTCGAACAGCAGGTCGTGCTCCAGCGGGTCGAGCTGGGTGATGCCGGTCAGGTAGGCGACCATCGAGCCGGCCGCCGAGCCACGGCCCGGGCCGACCGGGATGCCGTTGTCCCGCCCGTACTGGCAGATGTCGGCGACCACGAGGAAGTAGGCGTCGAACCCCATCGGGGTGATCACGCCCATCTCCAGCTCGACCCGGTCCAGCACCTCCTGGCTCGGGTTGTCGCCGTAGCGGTGCTGGAGGCCGGCGGCGATCTTCTGGCGCAGGTACGAGGCCTGGGTCTCGCCCTCGGGCACGTCGAACTGCGGCATCCGGTCGACGTAGGTGAAGACCTCCTCGTACGACTCGACCCGCTCGGCGATCGCCAGGGTGTTGTCGCAGGCCTCCGGCAGCTCCCGGAAGAGCTCGCGCATCTCCTCGGCGGTCTTGACGTAGTAGCCGGTGCCCTGGAACTTGAAGCGGTTCGGGTCGTCCTTGTTCTTGCCCACGCCGACGCAGAGCAGGCTGTCGTGGGCGTCCGCCTGGTCGGCGGTGACGTAGTGCGAGTCGTTGGTGGCGAGCAGCGGGATGTCCAGCTGCTTGGCCAGGCGCAGCAGGTCCGCGCGGACGTCCTGCTCGATGGACAGGCCGTGGTCCATCAGCTCCAGGAAGTAGTTCTCCTTGCCGAAGATGTCCTGGTAGGCGGCGGCCGCCTTGACCGCCTCGTCGTACTGCCCGAGCCGCAGCCGGGTCTGCACCTCGCCCGACGGGCAGCCGGTGGTGGCGATGATGCCGGTCGCGTTGGCGGCGATCAGCTCGCGGTCCATCCGGGGCTTCATGTAGTAGCCCTCCATCGACGCGAGCGAGGAGAGCTTGAAGAGGTTGCGCAGCCCGGTGGCGTTCTGCGCCCACATGGTCATGTGGGTGTAGCGGCCGCCGCCGGAGACGTCCTTGCCGCCCTCGCCGTCGGCGCCGCTCGGGCGCTGGCCGCCGGGGGACCAGAACACCTGCTTCTTCAGGAAGCGCGAGGCCGGGGCGACGTACGCCTCGATGCCGATGATCGGCTTGACACCGGTCTTGGCGGCGGCGTGGAAGAACTCGTAGGCGCCGAACATGTTGCCGTGGTCGCTCATCGCGATGGCGGGCATGCCCTGTCTCTCCGCCTCGGCGAAGAGCTTCCCGTTCTTCGCGGCCCCGTCCAGCATCGAGTACTCGGTGTGGACGTGCAGGTGCGCGAAGCTGTCGGACACGGTGCTGGGCTCCTCGGACGGTTCCAGGACGGGGAAGCGGCCCAGGTTAGTCGTTCGACGCGCGCGACACGCCGCGCCGAACGGCTCCGGCGACGAGCCCGACGGGTTCTCGACGGGGACGGCCCGCCGATCGGCGGGCTCACAGCGTCCGACGGACGCCCGCCTGTCGCTCCAGGTCGCGCAGCTGCACGGCCAGGTTCCCCTCGACGGCTTCGTGGGCGGGGCCCCGGCGTCCCACGGGCAGGACCTCCTCGCCCCGCATGTCCTCCAGCATGAGGGCGAACGCGGCGTAGAGCGCGACGACGGCCAGCAGCATGCCGAGTGCGCCGGACAGGTAGCCGAGCCACGTGGCGCCGGTGAGGTTGGCGAGGGCGGCCGCCGTGAACCGCGGGACGGCGACGCAGAGCACCAGCCACATCGAGCGCTTGCGGTGGGCGACGGAGGCCATCATGAGGGCGAAGACGGCGAACACCAGGTTGAGGACGCCGAGGACGCGCGTCCCGGAGGGGGGAGCGAGGGCGAGGACCAGGGAGCTCGCCAGCCACGTCCCGGAGAAGCAGGCCATCAGCGTCGCGGCGAGCACGTCCCGCGCGCCGAAGGCGAAGACGGCGACGATCAGTTGCAGCAGGAAGGCGGGCAGGATGGTCAGAGCCACCGCCAGGTGGGCGTCGTCGCCCAGGAGCTCCAGCTGGAGGCTTCCGACGACGAAGGAGGCGATCGCCACCGCGAAGAACCCGACCGGCATCGGGGACGCTATCGGACGCAGGTTGATGCGGGTCATCGGGCGCAGGTCCCGCTCGAAGTACCTCCTGGCCTCGCGGGCCGGCTCTCCGGACGGATCGGAATCGTGGTGCACGGGTTCTCCTGTGAGTCGTTCTGGTCGGGACGCGGGACCGGCGGGTCGCGGCCGCCCGGCGTCGGCGATGACGCTATGCGTCGGTCAAGGCGCCGGTTGTCCCCCCAGCGCATGCCGAAGTGCTCCGCAGCGCATGACGCCGCCGCCGCGACGTCGCGGGCCCGCGGGGAGCGGGAGAACGGGTACCGGGTCCAGGTCGGCGTGGTGGCCGTGGCCTCGTGGCCGACGGCCCGGAGCGGCGCTGCGCCTCCACCTGCCCGCGTGGACCGTCTCGCCGGGCCGTGGCCCAGGAGGGGGCGGCGCCGGCCCGGCCGAGCCGTTGCGGGCGACGTTGCGCGCGCTGCGGCGAACGCCGACGCGGCGGTGAGGCCCCCGGCCGCTACCGGCTGCGGCCGGGACCGGGCGCCGGGCCGGACGGCGACCCGCGGAGCAGACCGGCCTCCTCGGCGGTGGCGCAGACCGGGAAGAGCGCGGCGGTGTCCGTGAGCTCCAGCACCCGGCGGGCCATCGGGCAGGGTGCGATCAGGACGAGCCGGACGCCGGCGGCCAGGGCCCGGCGGCGGGCGGCGAGGAGGAGGTTGAGGCCGCTGGAGGTGAACAGGCCGACTCGGGCGAGGTCGACGGCCAGCACCGCGGGACGCCGGTCGAGCGCCGAGTGCAGGGCCCCGGCGGCCTCGGCCTCGCTGTCCATGCTCAGGTCGCCGGTGAAACGGCAGACCAGGGCCGCCCCCGCGGTCAGGGTTTCGCACTTCAGCCACGGACTGGCCGCCGGCCTTCCTTCCGCGTCCACGGTCAGCCCCCCGTCGGCGCGTCGGCCCAGGCCTCGGCGAGGCGCTCCAGGCCCCGCCACAGGTCCAGCGCTGCCGGGAACAGGTGGACGGCGGCGGGGCTGTCCGCCTCGACGGCCGCGAGGTAGGCGTCGACGCCGGTGACGGAGTGCCGCAGCCGGCGGCGCAGCGGTTCCACCTGGCCGGCGTGGTCGCCGCTCTCGCAGGGCGCGCCGATGCGCTCGGTGAGGTACACGGTGAGCCGTTCCAGTTCGTGCCGGGTCATCTGGGTCACGGGACCATCTCCCGGAGGGCGCCCCGCGCGACGGGCGCTGCGCGGGCGTGCGGGTTGAGGTGTCTCCACTGTTCGCCCCGGCAGCATCACCTGTCAACCATTGCACGAAAATATTGTCGTGTTTTGGTCTTCGTGAATCATTGGTCGTATCCTTGGGCCATGGACGACGGCAGCGCGACCGCACGGCAGTGGACCTTCCTGACCAACCACGCCCGCGTCCTCGTCCAGATCGCCCGGGACCCCGGCATCCGGGTGCGCGACCTCGCCACCCGGTGCCTGCTCACCGAGCGCGCGGTCCAGCGGATCATCGTCGATCTCGAAGAGGCCGGCTACCTCAGCCACCAGCGCAACGGCCGCACCAACCACTACACCGTGATCGACGGCAA
The DNA here is from genome assembly GCF_042802195.1 of Kitasatospora sp. NPDC057500. Lineage (NCBI taxonomy): Bacteria > Bacillati > Actinomycetota > Actinomycetes > Kitasatosporales > Streptomycetaceae > Kitasatospora > Kitasatospora sp. NPDC057500. Next base: position 11,529 of record NZ_JBHVER010000210.1, read on the forward strand.
GCAGCTGCGTCACCCGGCCGACTCCGGGCCCACCCTCGCCGAACTCCTCGCCGTCCTGCTGCGCTGAAGCCCGCCGCGGTTCGCCGGCCTCCCGGGCCCCGGCATTCACTCTTCCGGCCTATTGGGCGCGGTGGTTCGGGGTCGATATATTTTTCTGCATCAGGACGCTTCCCGCAAACCCACAGCATGCGGGGGAGTGCTTTCGGCGCCGTCGCCGCGCCGTTCGAACGTGAATGTCCGACCGTCCGTCGGCGCGGACACCGCCGCGCGACCCCTGGCCCCGACTTCCGCGACCGACGACGGATCACCGACGACGGATCACCGCCGACGAAGCACGCATCCCCGCGTCCGGGCACGCGCCCCTCCGGAAGGCGGACGGCGTCGGCCGCCGGCGTCGGCGTACGCACCAGCCACTCGGGAGGAACCATGAACGCCGCCGCCGACTGGAACGACATCCTGGTCCGTGACAACTTCCAGGACGTGGGACGGACCCCCACGGCCGACCCCGTCTGGGAGTCCCCGGACATCATCCCCTTCGGCAGCGACATCCTGGACTTCGCCCTGCTGGAGTCCAGCTACGGCGGACCCGACCTCGGGCTGAGCCACCCCATCGTGCACGGGCGGCTCAACCGGATCTACGTCCGGGGGAGGAACCTCAGGACCGGCTGTCCCGCCTCCGGTGACGTCAGGCTCTACTACGCCCCCGGAGGGCTGCTGCTCGATCCGCGGGCGTGGACCCCGCTCACCGCCGAGGGCGGCGGCACCAGCGTGCCGTTCACCGTTCGCGGCGGCGGCAGGGAGGTCCCTCCCGGGCAGGTCTGTGTCAGCAGGTCCGCCTTCGTGTGGCCGAGCCGGAACCCGCCGGGCCACTACTGCACGATAGCCACCGTGGACACGCCCGCCCACCCCGTGCCCGCCGCGCTGCCGACGTTCGGCTCGCTCGTCGACTACCTGAACTGGGTGAGGTACAGCCCCAACGTCGGCTGGCGCAACATCGACGTCATCCCGTGCCGGCAGACCAGGTACGTCCTCTCCGACCTGGCCATCTGCAACCTGAACAACACCCCGACGCGGTTCGTCTTCGGGATCTCCGGCACCGACCTGCCCGGCGGCACCGCGACCTTCTCCAACACCGACCAGCAGGCGCCGTTCAGCCTGACGGCGCAGGTCTACGCCCCCGGCACCGACGAGGGGTACACGCGCTCGGTCCTCCTGCCCGCCAACTACTCCGGCACGGTCACGGTCGTGGTCCAGTTCGACCAGCCCCTCCCGTGCGACGCCCGGATCGTGCTGCGGGCCTACAACCCGGTGACCGCCCGCGCCGGGGAACGCGAACGGCGACTCGCGGTTCCGCTCACCGGCGTACCCGGGCTCGCGGACGCCCTGTTCCTCGAACTCGGCGCGTACACCTTCGTCGCCGCACCGGACAGCCCGTGAGACGGCCGGGCGCCTGACGGCCGCCACAGGTGGCCGTCAGGCTGGGGCTGAGCGGCTGACCCGGCCGTTCCCCACGAACC
>NZ_JBHVER010000211.1:0-13032 GCF_042802195.1 Kitasatospora sp. NPDC057500
TGGCACGCTGTTGAGTTCTCAAGGAACGGACGCTTCCTTCAGGCGGCTTTCACACCGGCCCTCCGGGCGCTTCGTTCTTTCGTGTTTCCAGCTTACCAGATCCGTTTTCCGGTGATTAACCGGCGCTTTTCGCATCCGAAATCTGGTGTTAACCGCCGACTCGCGGCGACTCGACCAACCATAGCGGGTCCCCGGCCGGAGCGCGAATCGGCCACGCCGAGGGGTCACCCGCCCGGACGCGTGATTTGTTGCTCTCGCGAGCATATACAGCAATGGTCCCGATTCGCCAAGATGCCTGTAGAGTGCGGCGCATCGGCCAAGAGGACTAGACCACTAGCAGTCGGCGAGATGACCGGCCGGTGAGGCTGGACGGCACTGCCGACTGCCCGGGAATGTCAGCAGATGTCCGAAGTTGACATGATTTAGGCTTCAGTCGATCGCCCTGCCGCGTTCGCGGCCGCTTGCCTGTACTGCGCACTTGGGAGGCTCAACCATGACCACTGTGACGTCGCCGCTTACCGGCAAGGTCGTCGGGCTCGCCGGCGTGCCGGACCCCGTGTTCTCGGGCGCGATGGTCGGCCCCGGCACCGCGATCGACCCGGTGCGCGAGCAGACCGAGGCCGTTGCCCCGGTGGACGGCGTGGTCGTGTCCATGCACCCGCACGCGTTCGTCGTCGTCGACGCGGACGGGCACGGTGTGCTGACCCACCTGGGCATCGACACCGTCCAGCTCAACGGCGAGGGTTTCGAACTGCTCGTCAGCAAGGGCGACACCGTCACCCGCGGCCAGGCCGTCATCAAGTGGGACCCGGCCGCCGTCGAGGCCGCCGGCAAGTCGCCGATCTCGCCGATCGTCGCGCTGGAGGCCTCGGCCGAGGCGCTGGGTTCGCTCCTGGAGAGCGGGGAGGTCGCCGTCGGCGACGCCCTGTTCAACTGGAGCTGACCCCTCCCCTCTTTCCCGACACACCGCCCCACCGCCCGGTCGGGGCGGCCCGGCACACAGCGGTACCCGGCGGGGCCGCCTCTCTCACGGAGACAGACATGGAGAAGACGCTGCGCGGCGTGGGTGTCAGCCACGGGGTCGCGATCGGCCAGGTGCGGCACATGGGGACGGCGGTGCTGGAGCCGCCGGCCACCCAGATCCCGACCGAGGACGCTCCGCGCGAGCAGGCCCGCGCCCAGGCGGCCGTCGAGGCGGTGGCCGCGGACCTGATCGCCCGTGGCAACCTGGCCGGCGGCGAGGCCCAGGCCGTGCTGGAGGCCCAGGCGCTGATGGCGCAGGACCCGGAGCTGATGGCCGACGTCGCCCGCCGGATCGCGGTCGGCAGCAGCGCCGAGCGCGGCGTCTACGACGCCTTCGCGGCCTACCGGGCGCTGCTCGCCTCCGCCGGGGAGTACCTGGCGGGCCGGGTCGCCGACCTGGACGACGTGCGCAACCGGATCGTGGCGCGGCTGCTGGGCGTGCCGATGCCGGGTGTGCCGGACAGCGACGAGCCGTACGTGCTGTTCGCCCGGGACCTGGCGCCGGCCGACACCGCGCTGCTGGACCCGACGCTGGTGCTCGGCTTCGTGACCGAGGAGGGCGGGCCGACCAGCCACAGCGCCATCCTGGCGCGGGCCATGGGCGTGCCGGCCGTGGTCGCGCTGCCGGGGGCCACCGATGTCGCCGAGGGCACCGTCGTCGCCGTGGACGGCAGCTCCGGTGATGTGCTGGTCGAGCCGGGCGAGGAGAAGAAGGAGGAGCTGCGCCGGATCGCCGCCGAGCGCAAGGCGGCGCTCGCAGCCTCCTCCGGCCCGGGTGCGACCTCGGACGGGCACAAGGTGCCGCTGCTGGCCAACGTCGGCGGTCCGGGCGACCTGCCGGCCGCGCTGGAGGCGGGCGCCGAGGGCGTCGGGCTGTTCCGCACCGAGTTCCTCTTCCTGGACGACTCCGCTCAGGCGCCCAGTGAGGAGAAGCAGGTCGAGGCGTACCGCAAGGTGCTGGAGGCGTTCCCGGAGAACCGGGTCGTCGTCCGGGTGCTCGACGCGGGCGCGGACAAGCCGCTGGACTTCCTGACCCCGGCCGACGAGCCGAACCCGGCACTGGGCGTGCGCGGTCTGCGCACCCTGCTGGAGCACCCCGAGGTGCTGCGGACCCAGCTGCGGGCGCTGGCCAGGGCCGCCGAGGGCCTGCCGGTGCACCTTGAGGTGATGGCCCCGATGGTGGCCGACCGCAAGGACGCCAAGGAGTTCGCCGAGGCGTGTCGCCAGGCCGGGCTGAGCGCCAAGTTCGGTGCGATGGTGGAGATCCCGTCGGCCGCGCTGCGGGCGCGCTCGATCCTCCAGGAGGTCGAGTTCCTGTCGCTGGGCACCAACGACCTCGCCCAGTACACCTTCGCCGCCGACCGCCAGGTCGGTGCGCTGGCCCGGCTCCAGGACCCGTGGCAGCCGGCGCTGCTGGACCTGATCGCGGCCGCCGCCGAGGCCGCGCAGGCCGAGGGCAAGAGCTGCGGCGTCTGCGGCGAGGCCGCCGCCGACCCGCTGCTGGCCGTGGTGCTGACCGGTCTGGGTGTCACCAGCCTGTCGATGGGCGCGGCGTCGATCCCCTACGTGCGCACCGCGCTGGCCAAGTACACCCTGGCGCAGTGCCGCCGGGCCGCCGAGGCGGCGCGGGCGGCGGACAGCGCCGACGAGGCGCGGGCCGCGGCGCAGCAGGTGCTGTCGGGCGAGTAGCCGTCCGGCGGTCGCCGGAGAACACCAGGAGGGGCCCTTCCACTGTGGCTGTGGAAGGGCCCCTCCGGTCTGTCCGGGCGGACGGGGCCCGCTGCTGCTCGGGCGGCTGCTACTCGGCGGCGGCGCGGTCGCGGCGGAGCTGTTCGAACCAGCGGAGGTGGTCGAGGTTGTCGACGGAGCCGGGGTTGACGGCCTGGTCGAGCGGGGTGCCGGAGAGCAGGCGCTTGACCGGGACCTCGATGCGCTTGCCGGTCAGGGTGTGCGGCAGGCCGCGGACGGCGATGACCTCGTCGGGGACGTGGCGCGGGGAGAGCTCGGTGCGCAGCGAGGTGCGGATGCGGCCGATGAGGTCGTCGTCGAGTTCGGCGCCGGGGGTGAGGACGACGAAGAGCGGCATCCAGTAGCCGCCGTCGGGCTCTTCGAGGCCGATGACCAGGGACTCGGCGATCTCGGGGAGGCGTTCGACGACCTCGTAGATGTCCGAGGAGCCCATCCTGACGCCCTGGCGGTTGAGGGTGGAGTCGGAGCGGCCGTGGATGACGACGGTGCCCCGGGAGGTGACGGTGATCCAGTCCCCGTGGCGCCAGGTGCCGGGGAACATGTCGAAGTAGCTGTCGTGGTACCGGGTGCCCTCGGGGTCGTTCCAGAAGCCGGTGGGCATGGAGGGGATCGGCTTGGTGACGACGAGTTCGCCGACGCCGTCGGTGAGCGGGCGGCCGTTGACGTCCCAGGACTCGACGGCGGCGCCGAGGCAGGGGGCCTGGATCTCGCCGAGGTGCACCGGGAGGGTGGGGACGCCGCCGACGAAGCAGGAGCAGACGTCGGTGCCGCCGCTGACGGAGGCGAGCCAGACGTCCTCCTTGACCTCGTCGTAGATCCAGCGGAAGCCGTCGGGGGGCAGCGGGGAGCCGGTGGTGCCGATGCAGCGGACGGCGGAGAGGTCGAGGTCGCGCCCGGGGTGCAGGTCGGCCTTGCGGCTGGCGATGACGTAGGCGGCGGAGGTGCCGAGCACGGTGGCGCCGGTGCGGGCGGCGACGGACCAGAGGGCGCCGGTGTCGGGGTGGCCGGGGCTGCCGTCGTAGGTGACGATCGTGGACCCGGTGAGGAGGCCGGCGATGAGGAAGTTCCACATCATCCAGCCGGTGGAGGTGTACCAGAGGAAGCGGTCGTCGGGGCCGAGGTCGAGGTGGAGGCCGGCCTGCTTGAGGTGTTCGACGAGGATGCCGCCCTGGCTCTGCACGATGGCCTTGGGCAGGCCGGTGGTGCCGGAGGAGTAGAGGACCCAGAGCGGGTGGTCGAAGGGGACCTGCTCGAAGACCGGCGCGGTGTCGGCGGCGACCAGGTCCTCCCAGGTCAGTGCTCCCTCGGGGGCGGGGGCGCCGAGCAGGGGGACGTGCACGACGGTGCGCAGCGAGGGGAGTTCGCGGCGGAGTTCGGCGACGACCTCGGTGCGGTCGTGGTCCTTGCCGCCGTAGTGGTAGCCGTCGACGGCGAAGAGGACTACGGGCTCGATCTGCTGGAGGCGGTCGAGGACGCTGCGGGCGCCGAAGTCGGGGGCGCAGCTGGTCCAGACGGCGCCGACGGCGGCGGTGGCGAGGAGGGCGACGGCGGCCTGCGGGATGTTGGGCAGGTAGGCGCCGACCCGGTCGCCGGGGCGCACGCCCCGGGCGCGGAGGGCGGCGGCGAGGGAGCCGACCTGGCGGCGGAGTTCGGCCCAGGTGAGGACGAGGGGCTCGTCGGTGGTCTCGTCGAGGTGGAGGATCGCGGGGCGGTCGGCTCCGGCCGGGGTCTCGCCGGCGCGCAGGGCGTGCTCGGCGTAGTTGAGGCGGGCGCCGGGGAACCAGCGGGCGCCGGGCATCGCGGGGTCGGCGAGGACGGCGTCGGGGGCCTCGGTGAAGCGGACGTCGAACCACTGGGTGACGGCGGTCCAGAAGCGGTCGAGGTCCTCGACCGACCAGGCGTGCAGGGCGGCGTAGCGGGCGGCGGCCTGGTCGTCGTCGGTGGTGGGGGCGAGCGGGGCGGCCGGGGCGCCGTGGTGCTCGGCGGCCCAGGCCTGGAAGGCCACGATCCCGGTTCCGGCGGCACGCGCGGGGGTGGGGCGCCAGAGCGGCTGGTCCTGGGTTGGGGTGCTCACGGTGGTGGTCTCCCGGCCGGTGATGAGGGCGGACGGGGGGTGCTCGTGGCAGGGCCCGCGTCCGGTTGGGGGCTGTCGGTGCAGACCCTGCCATGTGTTCGGCCGGTGCGCCAGGGTCCGCCCGGCCGGTCGGGCCGCGACCGGGTTGCCTGGTCAGAGGCGGGTGAACTCGCCGTTGAACCAGGAGCGGGAGACCCGGGTGTGGAAGGGGAAGGCGAGTGGGGTCTCAGGGGTGGAGAGTTGCCAACCGTCGGTCTCGTCGGTGGGGACGGAGGGCGGGAGGGCGGCGAGCGGGCGGGCGGGGAGCAGGCCGAAGAGGCAGAGGAAGCCGCCGTGGGTGTCGGAGTCGGTGGCGACCAGGGTGATGTCCGCGGCGTCGGCGAGGATGCCGGTCTCCTCGCGCAGTTCGCGCACGCAGGCCTGCTGCCAGCTCTCGCCGTAGTCGATGTAGCCGCCGGGGAGGGCGAGTTCGCCGTAGCCGGGTTCGATGGTGCGGCGGATCACGACGAGACCGGGGGCGGTGCCGGGGGCGTCGGTGACCGGGAGGAGGGTGACGACGACGGGCAGCGGGTTGCGGTAGCTGATCTCGGTGCAGCGGGGGCAGGTCCGGGGCCAGGCGGAGGTGCCGGGCGGGTAGGGGGTGCCGCAGAAGTGGCAGTGGGAGTTGGCCTGGTGGCGCACCGTGCCGGTCTCGTAGGTCGTCATGGCCGGATGGTAGTGCGGGCGGGCGGGGCCTGGGTGGGGGTCGCCCGATCCGGTCGCGGATCGCCGTCCGGTGGCGGATCGCTGCGGGCGGGGCGGAGCAGGGCCGGGTGGAGGAGGCGGGCGTCGCCGGCGTGGTAGGTGCGGGCGCGGGGGCCGCCGCGGGGGCCGCCGCGGTCGGTGGTGGTGCCGGTGCCCTCGACGAAGCCGGGGACCGAGAGCACTTTGCGGTGGAAGTTGCCGGGGTGGAGCTTCTCGTCCCAGACGGCCTCGTAGACGGCGCGCAGCTCGGGGATGGTGAAGTCGTGGGGGAGGAAGGCGGTGGCCAGCGGGCTGTACTCGATCTTGGCGCGGGCGCGGTCGAGGCCGTCGGTGAGGATCCGGGCGTGGTCGAAGGCGAGCTCGATGGGTGTGGGCCCGCCGGGACCGCCCGGCTCGGTGGCCCCGCACGGTGCGGGGCTCGCGCAGGGCTCGGTGGAGCCGGTGCGCCCGTCGACGCCACCCCCGTGGGTGTCGGCGGGCGCACCGGCGGTCTCGGACCGGCCGGTGGGCCGGAGGTCGAGGGCGGTGACGGGGTGCCAGGCGGCGTGGGCCGCGTCGGTGCCGGCCTGCGGGTCGGGCAGGTCCGGGGCGAAGGCGAGGTAGGCGACGGAGACCACGTGCATCCGCGGGTCGCGGTCGGGTGCGCCGTAGCTGCCGAGCTGTTCGAGGTGGATCCGGCTGAGCGCGGCCGCGGCCTCGACGCCGCCGTGCAGCCCGGTCTCCTCGGCGAACTCACGGGCGGCGGCCTCGTCGAGGCTCTCCTCGCCGGCCCGCAGGAAGCCGCCGGGCAGCGCCCAGCGGCCCTGGTAGGGCGGGAGGGCGCGCTCGACAAGCAGGACGTGCAGGCGGCCCTGGCGCAGGGTGAGGGCGACGACGTCGACCGTGACGGCGACCGGGGTGTAGGCGCGCGGGTCGTAGGAGGCGAGCCATTCCCGCTCGGTGGGGTCCATGGGCGTGCTCCTCTCCTTCCGGTGCCCTCGGGCCGTCGTCCTTCTCGGATTGAGCACAACGTAGCGATCGTTTGACTGTGCGGCAAATCCTTTTCCGGCCACTCCCCCGGCCCCGGTTCTAGGCTGTGACCAGGACGTTCACCCGAGGAGGCCGCGATGGGAGCACCCGGCGCACCGGACTTCGCCGCCGCGCTGGCGGCCGGGCCGCTGGTGCTGGACGGCGGACTCTCCGACCGGCTGGCGGCGGGCGGGTTCGACCTGTCGGGCGAGCTGTGGTCGGCGCGGCTGCTGGCGGACGCGCCGGAGGCGGTGCTCGCGGCCCACCGGGCGTACTTCGCGGCGGGCGCGCGGGTCGCGATCTCGGCGAGCTACCAGGCGGGCTTCGCCGGCTTCGCGCGGCGCGGGATCGGCCGGGCCGGGGCGGCGCGGCTGCTGGCGCTCAGCGTGGAGCTGGCGCGGGAGGCGGCGCGCGGGCTGCCGGGGCCGCGCCGGTGGGTGGCGGCGTCGGTGGGGCCGTACGGGGCGGTGCTGGCGGACGGCTCGGAGTACCGGGGCCGGTACGGGCTGACGGCGGCCGAGCTGGAGGCGTTCCACCGGCCGCGGCTGGAGGTGCTGGCGGCGGCGGGCCCGGACGTGCTGGCGCTGGAGACGGTGCCGGACGTCGAGGAGGCGCGGGTGCTGCTGCGGGCGGTGCGGGGGCTCGGGGTGCCGGCCTGGCTGTCGTTCGGCGCGGCGGGCGGGCTGACCCGGGCCGGGCAGCCGCTGGCGGAGGCGTTCGCGCTGGCGGCGGAGGCGGACGAGGTGGTGGCGGTGGGGGTGAACTGCTGCACGCCGGAGGAGGCGGACCGGGCGGTGGGCCTGGCGGCGCGGGTGTCCGGCAAGCCGGTGGTGGTGTACCCGAACAGCGGTGAGGGCTGGGACGCGGCGGCCGGGGCGTGGTGCGGTGGGCCGACCTTCACGGCGGCGAAGGCGGCCGGGTGGCTGGCGGACGGGGCGCGGCTGGTGGGCGGCTGCTGCCGGGTCGGGCCGGAGGGCGTCCGGGCGGTGGCGGCGGCGGTGGCGGCCACCACGGGCGGGGCCGACGCGGCGGACCCGGCCGACGCGGCGTCGGGCTAGCCCGGACCGGGGCGCGCGGGCCGTGCGGGAGCGCACGACCGGCCCGCCGGGGCGAGGTTACCGAGGGGGAAGGTGCACGGACCGGGGACGGCCTGGCAGACTCGTGCCGTTACCACTGCGGTCGACAATGTCGACCGCCTGTCAGCGCGGAGGTACCAATGCCCGGCCCGATCCAGTCGCTCTCCCGGGCCGCCGCGATCATGCGCCTGCTGGCCGGCGGTGAGCGCCGCCTCGGCCTTTCGGAGGTCGCGACGGCGCTGGACCTGGCCAAGGGAACCGCGCACGGCATCCTGCGCACCCTCCAGCAGGAGGGCTTCGTGGAGCAGGACCCGGAGAGCGGGAAGTACCAGCTGGGCGCCGAGCTGCTGCGGCTCGGACAGAGCTACCTGGACGTCCACGAGCTGCGGGCGCGGGCCCTGGTGTGGGCCGACGACCTGGCCCGGGCGGCCGGGGAGACCGTCTACCTGGGGGTGCTGCACCAGCGCGGGGTGCTGGTCGTGCACCACGTCTTCCGCCCGGACGACACCCGCCAGGTGCTGGAGGTCGGCTCGATGCAGCCGCTGCACTCGACCGCGCTGGGCAAGGTGCTGCTGGCCTACGACCCGGTGGCGCGCGGCGAGCTGGGCGAGGGCCCGTTCGAGCCGTACACCGCGCGGACGCTGACCGAGGCGGCGGACGTGGACGCCGAGGCGGCGCTGACCCGCGAGCGCGGCTGGGCCGACTCGGTGGAGGAGACCTGGGAGGGCGTGGCCTCGATCGGCGCGCTGATCCAGGACCGGCGGCGCAACCCGGTGGGCGCGGTCTGCATCAGCGGCGCGGTCGAGCGGGTCTGCGAGGACGGCTTCGTGAAGCCCTCGCTGGTCGCGTCGGTGCGCAGCGCGGCGCGCGCGATCTCCCGGGACCTGGGCGCCGGGCGGTTCTGAGCGGCGGGCCGAGGGGCCCGTCGACACCCGGGAGGAACGTTCACGCTGAGGCGCGGACGGGCGAAATGCCCGTCCGCGCCTTACCGTTTTGTCCGAAATTCCGACCATCCATCCCATGACATCGGGTAGCGCGGCGAGCCGAGGGTCACAGCTGCGTAACCCGGCCTTGACGGGAAGGCGACCCGGGGAGGAAGCTTCCGCATGACGGTCGACATTGTCGAACGATGGCCGTGCAGATCACTCCCACAAGGCGCTCACCCGCCCAGCGATCGCCCGGCCCCTGCCCCCACCCGCACCTCCGGGCCATATGGACAAGGGAGTCTTTGTGTCCGCGTTCTCCAACGGCGACATCTTCGTCGGCGAAACCCTCGGCACCGCCGCGCTGATACTCCTCGGCGGTGGCGTCTGCGCCGCCGTGACGCTCAAGAAGTCGAAGGCGCTGAACGCCGGCTGGCTCGCGATCACCTTCGGCTGGGGCTTCGCGGTGATGATCGCCGCCTACATGTCGGCCCCGAAGTCCGGCGCCCACCTGAACCCGGCCGTCACCCTGGCCATCGCCGTCGACAGCGGCGACTGGGGCAAGGTCCCGCTCTACCTCGTCTCCCAGCTGGTCGGCGCGATGATCGGCGCCGTCCTGGTGTGGCTCACCTACCTCGGCCAGTTCCAGGCCAACCAGGAGCCCACCCTCGGCATCTTCTCGACCGGCCCCGAGATCCGGAACCCGGTCCAGAACCTGCTCACCGAGATCATCGGCACCTTCGTGCTCGCCCTGGCCATCCTCACCCAGGGCCTGACCAAGGGCCTCGGCCTGTCCGGCACCGGCATCCTGATCGTCGCCTTCACCGTCGTCGGCATCGGCCTGTCCCTCGGCGGCCCGACCGGGTACGCCATCAACCCGGTCCGCGACCTCGGCCCGCGCATCGTCCACTCGCTGCTGCCGATCCCGAACAAGGGCGGTTCGGACTGGTCCTACGCCTGGATCCCGGTGGCCGGCCCGGTCATCGGCGGCCTGCTGGCCGGCGGCCTGTACCACGTCGCGTTCTGACCGCCCGGGTTTCCACCCCGCCCGGACCCGGGGACTGACCCGAGAGTCAGGCCCACCCTCCCCCGTCACACCTCTTCGAGCCGAGGACCCTCATGACCTCCACTGGCAACTACATCGCCGCGATCGACCAGGGCACCACCTCCAGCCGCTGCATCGTCTTCGGCGCCGACGGCCGCATCGTCGCCGTCGACCAGCAGGAGCACCGGCAGATCTTCCCCCAGCCCGGCTACGTCGAGCACGACGCCGCCGAGATCTGGACCCGGGTGCAGTCGGTCGTCCGGGGTGCGCTGGAGAAGGCCGGTCTGACCAGGGACGACATCCGTGCCATCGGCATCACCAACCAGCGCGAGACCACCGTCCTGTGGGACCGGCACACCGGCGAGCCGGTGCACAACGCGCTGGTGTGGCAGGACACCCGCACCGAGGGCCTCTGCCGCGAACTGGGCCGCAACGTCGGCCAGGACCGATTCCGCCGCGAGACCGGCCTGCCGCTGGCCAGCTACTTCGCCGGCCCGAAGATCCGCTGGCTGCTGGACAACGTCGAGGGCCTGCGCGAGCGCGCCGAGGCCGGCGACATCCTCTTCGGCACCATGGACACCTGGGTCATCTGGAACCTCACCGGCGGTGCCGACGGCGGGAAGCACGTCACCGACGTGACCAACGCCAGCCGCACCATGCTGATGAACCTGCACACCCTCCAGTGGGACGAGAAGATCGCCGAGTCGATGGGCGTGCCGATGGCCGTCCTGCCGGAGATCCGCTCCTCCGCCGAGGTGTACGGCGAGGCCGTCGGCGACCTGGCGGGCGTGCCGGTCGCCTCCGCGCTCGGCGACCAGCAGGCCGCGCTGTTCGGCCAGACCTGCTTCGACGAGGGCGAGGCCAAGTCCACCTACGGCACCGGCACCTTCCTGCTGCTCAACACCGGCGAGAAGATCGTCAACTCCTACCACGGCCTGCTGACCACCGTCGGCTACCGGATCGGCGACCAGAAGCCGGTCTACGCCCTGGAGGGCTCGATCGCCGTCACCGGCTCGCTGGTCCAGTGGCTGCGCGACCAGCTCGGCATCATCTCCACCGCCGCCGAGATCGAGACCCTGGCCAACACCGTCGAGGACAACGGCGGCGCCTACTTCGTCCCGGCCTTCTCCGGCCTGTTCGCCCCGTACTGGCGCTCCGACGCCCGCGGGGTGATCGCCGGCCTCACCCGGTACGTCACCAAGGGCCACCTGGCCCGGGCCGTCCTGGAGGCCACCGCCTGGCAGACCCGCGAGGTCGTCGACGCCATGCAGAAGGACTCCGGGGTCGAGCTCACCGCCCTCAAGGTCGACGGCGGCATGACCAGCAACAACCTGCTCATGCAGAACATCGCCGACGTCCTGGACGCCCCGGTCGAGCGCCCGTACGTGGCCGAGACCACCGCCCTGGGCGCCGCCTACGCGGCCGGCCTGGCGGTCGGCTTCTGGCCCGACCTGGACACCCTGCGGGCCAACTGGCACCGCGCCGCCGAGTGGACCCCGCGGATGGACGAGGCCACCCGGGAGCGCGAGTACAAGAAGTGGCTCAAGGCCGTCGAGCGCACCATGGGCTGGGTGGAGGAGGAGGAGACCAACTGACCGCGACGCCGGTCGGGGCACGCGCCCCGGCCGGCCCGCTCCCGTTTCACCGGCCCGCCGCACCGGGCCGACCGGCCTCTCCGCAGAGGCCGTACGCACACCGAGAGGAGTAACGGCGCCGCCCGACCCGCGCGCCGTACACACACCATGGCAACCATTCCGACCCTGGGCGCCGAGCTGACCGCCGGCCGCACCGCTTCCCGCGCCGAGACCCGTGAGCTGCTCGGCAAGGCCACCTACGACCTGCTGGTGATCGGGGGCGGAATCCTCGGCACCGCCGTCGCCTGGACCGCGTCCCAGGCCGGCCTGAAGGTCGCCATGGTCGACGCCGGGGACTTCGCCGGCGCCACCTCCAGCGCATCCTCCAAGCTCGTCCACGGCGGTCTGCGCTACCTGCAGACCGGCGCGGTCAAGCTGGTCGCCGAGAACCACAAGGAGCGCCGCGCGCTCTCCACCGACGTCGCCCCGCACCTGGTCAACCCGCTGACCTTCTTCGTCCCGGTCTACAAGGGAGGCCCGCACAGCGCGCCCAAGCTCGGCGCCGGCGTGTTCCTGTACTCGGCGCTCTCCGCCTTCCGCGACGGCATGGGCCGGGTCTCCACCGCCGCGCACGCCGCCCAGCAGGTGCCCGCGCTGCGCACCGAGGGCCTGCGCTCGGTGGCCGTCTACGGCGACCACCAGATGAACGACTCGCGCGTCGCGGTGATGACCGTGCGCGCCGCCGTCGAGGCCGGCGCGGTCGTGCTCAACCACGCCGAGGTCACCGGCCTGCGCTTCACCGGCGGCCGGGTCACCGGCGCCGAACTGAAGGACCGCATGGACGGCACCGAGTTCGGCGTCGACGCCCGGCTGGTGCTGAACGCCACCGGCCCGTGGGTGGACCACCTGCGCCGGATGGAGGACGCCGGTGCCGCTCCGTCGATCCGGCTCTCCAAGGGCGCCCACGTGGTGGTCAAGCGCCGCTCGCCGTGGCGCGCCGCGCTGACCATCCCGATCGACAAGTACCGCGTCTCCTTCGCCATCCCGTGGGAGGACCACGTCCTGCTCGGCACCACCGACGAGGAGTACACCGGCGACCCGAAGGACGTCCGGGCCACCGAGGCGGACGTCGACCAGATCCTCGGCGAGGCCGCGCACGCGATCCGCGACGAGCACCTCGACCGCGACCTGATCACCTACACCTTCGCCGGCCTGCGGGTGCTGCCCGGCGGCCCGGGCGACACCGCCGCCGCCAAGCGCGAGACGGTCGTCACCGAGGGCAAGGGCGGCATGCTGTCGGTCGCCGGCGGCAAGTGGACCACCTACCGCCACATCGGCCGCACCGTGCTGGAGAAGCTGGCCCACGTGCCCGGCACCTCGCTCGGCGAGGACATGTCCCCGATCGCCCCGACCGTCCCGCTGCCGGGCGTCGGCGCGCCGAACGCCGTCGCGCACCGCCTGCTGATCGACCGCGAGCCGGGCTCGCGGATGGAGCCGCTGGTCGCCAAGCACCTGGCCGGCCACTACGGCACGCTGTCCTTCGACATCGCCCGGATGATCGACGAGAACCCGGAGCTCGGCCGGCCGATCCACGAGGACGGCCCGGACGTCTGGGCGCAGGTCGCCTACGCGGCCGACCACGAGTGGGCGTACACCGCGGACGACGTGCTGCGCCGGCGCACCACGATGACGGTCCGCGGCCTGGACACCCCGGAGGTCCGCGCCGAGGTCGAGGCCTTCCTGGCGAAGCGCGGGGCCAAGTGACGGGCCGGTAGGCGCGCACCGACTCGGCGGGCGGGCACCCCAGGGCTGGGGG
>NZ_JBHVER010000212.1:0-13004 GCF_042802195.1 Kitasatospora sp. NPDC057500
GCGGCCACCCCGGGAGGGGGTGGCCGCCCTGCGGACGGGGACCGTGGACTCAGCCGGTGTAGGGGCCGTAGTCGTAGTCGTCCAGCGGGACCGCCTGGCCGGAGCCGGCGCCGAAGGGCGACAGGTCGTAGTCGTCGTAGCCGACGGCCGAGTACATGGCGGCCTTGGCCTCTTCGGTCGGCTCGACCCGGATGTTGCGGTAGCGGGGCAGACCCGTACCGGCCGGGATGAGCTTGCCGAGGATGACGTTCTCCTTGAGGCCCAGCAGCGGGTCCGACTTGGCGTGGATCGCCGCGTCGGTGAGAACCCGGGTCGTCTCCTGGAAGGAGGCGGCCGACAGCCAGGACTCGGTGGCCAGCGAGGCCTTGGTGATACCCATCAGCTGCGGACGGCCGGAGGCGGGGTGACCGCCCTCGGAGACCACGCGACGGTTCTCCTGCTCGAAGCGGCCGCGCTCGACGAGCTCGCCCGGGAGCAGCTCGGCGTCGCCCGACTCGATGATCGTCACGCGGCGGAGCATCTGCCGGATGATGATCTCGATGTGCTTGTCGTGGATCGACACACCCTGCGAGTTATAGACCTTCTGGACCTCGGCGACCAGGTGGACCTGGACGGCGCGCTGGCCCATGATGCGCAGGACGTCGTGCGGGTTGGTGGCACCCATGGTCAGCTTCTGGCCGACCTCGACCGCCTCGCCCTCGCTCACCAGGAGCTTGACACGCTTGGAGACCGGGTAGGCGATCTCGTCGGTGCCGTCGTCAGGGGTGACGACGATCTTGCGGGTCTTCTCGGTGTCCTCGATGCGGACCCGGCCCTGGGCCTCCGAGATCGGGGCCACACCCTTGGGGGTACGGGCCTCGAAGAGCTCGACGACACGCGGCAGACCCTGGGTGATGTCGTCACCGGCCACACCACCGGTGTGGAAGGTACGCATGGTCAGCTGGGTACCGGGCTCACCGATGGACTGGGCGGCGATGATGCCGACCGCCTCACCGATGTCGACCAGCTTTCCGGTGGCCAGCGAGCGCCCGTAGCACATGGCGCAGGTGCCGACGGCCGACTCACAGGTCAGGATCGAGCGGGTCTTGACCTCGGCGATGCCGTGGCGGATCAGCTCGTCGATCAGCACGTCACCGAGGTCGGTGTTGGCGGTGGCCAGCAGCTTGCCGTCGACGGTGATGTCCTCGGCGAGCATGCGGGCGTAGACGCTGGTCTCGACGTCGTCGGCCTTGCGCAGCACGCCGTCGGCGCCCACGGAGCCGATCGCCAGCTTCAGGCCGCGCTCGGTGCCGCAGTCCTCCTCGCGAATGATGACGTCCTGGGAGACGTCGACCAGACGACGGGTGAGGTAACCGGAGTCGGCGGTACGGAGGGCGGTGTCCGCGAGACCCTTACGGGCACCGTGGGTGGAGATGAAGTACTCCAGCACGGAGAGACCCTCACGGAACGACGCCTTGATGGGTCGCGGGATGGTCTCGTTCTTCGCGTTGGACACCAGACCACGCATACCGGCGATCTGGCGCATCTGCATCATGTTTCCACGCGCGCCCGAGTCGACCATCATGAAGATCGGGTTGGTCTTCGGGAAGTTCGCGGCCATGGCGTCCGCGACCTCGTTGGTCGCCTGGGTCCAGATGCCGACGAGCTCCTGCTTGCGCTCGTCGTTGGTGATCAGACCGCGCTCGTACTGCTTCTGGACCTTCTCCGCCTTCGCCTCGAAGCCCTCAAGGATCTGGGGCTTGCTCGGCGGGACGATGACGTCCGAGATCGAGACGGTGACACCCGAACGGGTCGACCAGTGGAAGCCGGCCGCCTTCAGGTTGTCCAGGGTCGCCGCGACGGTGACCTTGGGGTAGCGCTCGGCCAGGTCGTTGACGATCGCGGAGAGCTGCTTCTTGCCCACCTCGTAGTCGACGAACGGGTAGTCCTCGGGCAGCAGCTCGTTGAAGAGCGCGCGGCCCAGGGTGGTCTTCAGGCGGAAGGACTCGCCCTCGAACCAGGACGACTGGCCGTCCTCGTCCACCGGCGGGGTCCAGCCGCGGGGCGGGACGGTGCCGATGGGCAGGCGCAGCTCGATCGGGGCCTGGACGTCCAGATCGCGGGCGTCGAAGGCCATGATCGCCTCGGCGGTCGACGAGAAGGTGCGGCCGGCGCCCTTCACGTTGTCGCGGTCCGAGGTCAGGAAGAACAGACCGAGCACCATGTCCTGGGTCGGCATGGTGACGGGGCGACCGTCGGCCGGCTTCAGGATGTTGTTCGAGGACAGCATCAGGATGCGGGCCTCGGCCTGCGCCTCCGCGGAGAGCGGCAGGTGGACGGCCATCTGGTCACCGTCGAAGTCCGCGTTGAACGCGGTGCAGACGAGCGGGTGGATCTGGATGGCCTTGCCCTCGACCAGCTGCGGCTCGAAGGCCTGGATGCCGAGGCGGTGCAGCGTGGGCGCACGGTTCAGCAGGACCGGGTGCTCGGCGATGACCTCTTCGAGGACGTCCCACACGACCGGACGCGCGCGCTCGACCATGCGCTTGGCCGACTTGATGTTCTGCGCGTGGTTCAGGTCGACCAGGCGCTTCATCACGAACGGCTTGAAGAGCTCCAGCGCCATGGCCTTGGGCAGACCGCACTGGTGCAGCTTGAGCTGCGGGCCGACGACGATGACCGAACGGGCCGAGTAGTCGACTCGCTTGCCGAGCAGGTTCTGGCGGAAACGACCCTGCTTGCCCTTCAGCATGTCGCTGAGGGACTTCAGCGGGCGGTTGCCCGGGCCGGTGACCGGACGGCCGCGGCGGCCGTTGTCGAACAGCGCGTCGACGGCCTCCTGGAGCATGCGCTTCTCGTTGTTCACGATGATCTCGGGCGCGCCGAGGTCGAGAAGCCGCTTCAGGCGGTTGTTGCGGTTGATGACGCGGCGGTACAGGTCGTTCAGGTCGGAGGTCGCGAAGCGGCCACCGTCCAGCTGCACCATCGGACGCAGGTCCGGCGGGATGACCGGGACGCAGTCCAGCACCATGCCGTTGGGCTTGTTGGTGGTCTGCAGGAACGCGGAGACGACCTTGAGGCGCTTGAGCGCACGGGTCTTCTTCTGGCCCTTGCCGGTGCGGATGATCTCGCGCAGGCGCTCGGACTCCTCCGCCAGGTCGAAGGTCTCGAGGCGGTCCTTGAGGGCCGCCGCGCCCATCGAGCCGGAGAAGTAGGTGCCGAAGCGGTCGCGCAGCTCGCGGTAGAGCAGCTCGTCGCCTTCGAGGTCCTGGACCTTGAGGTTCTTGAAGCGGGCCCACACCTCGTCGAGGCGGTCGAGCTCGCGCTGCGCGCGGTCGCGCAGCTGCTTCATCTCGCGCTCGGCGCCCTCGCGCACCTTGCGGCGCACGTCGGCCTTGGCGCCCTCGGCCTCCAGCTCGGCCAGGTCGGTCTCGGCCTTCTTGGCGCGGGCCTCGAGGTCGGAGTCGCGGCGGTTCTCGATCTGCTGGCGCTCGACCGAGACGTGCGCCTCCAGGGACGGCAGGTCGCGCTGGCGGCGCTCGTCGTCGACCCAGGTGATCATGTAGGCGGCGAAGTAGATGACCTTCTCGAGGTCCTTCGGCGCCAGGTCGAGCAGGTAGCCGAGACGGGACGGCACACCCTTGAAGTACCAGATGTGGGTGACCGGGGCGGCCAGCTCGATGTGGCCCATCCGCTCACGGCGCACCTTGGCGCGGGTCACCTCGACGCCGCAGCGCTCGCAGATGATGCCCTTGAAGCGGACGCGCTTGTACTTACCGCAGTAGCACTCCCAGTCCCGGGTGGGGCCGAAGATCTTCTCGCAGAAGAGTCCGTCCTTCTCGGGCTTCAGGGTGCGGTAGTTGATGGTCTCCGGCTTCTTGACCTCGCCGTGCGACCACTGGCGGATGTCGTCGGCGGTGGCCAGGCCGATGCGGAGCTCGTCGAAGAAGTTGACGTCAAGCACTGGTCGTCAAGCCCTCTTTCGTAAGTCGAGAGTCGTTCGTGTGGTCTGAGGGGGGCCTGGGGGCGGGCCGGCTGCTCAACGAGCAGCCGGCCCAACCTCCGTCAGACCTCTTCGACGCTGCTCGGCTCGCGCCGGGACAGGTCGATGCCGAGCTCCTCGGCGGCGCGGAAGACGTCCTCGTCGGAGTCCCGCATCTCGATGGACTGGCCGTCCGAGGACAGCACCTCCACGTTGAGGCAGAGCGACTGCATTTCCTTGATGAGGACCTTGAAGGACTCGGGAATGCCGGGCTCGGGGATGTTCTCGCCCTTGACGATGGCCTCGTAGACCTTCACGCGGCCGAGAACGTCGTCGGACTTGATGGTGAGCAGCTCCTGCAGCGCGTAAGCGGCGCCGTATGCCTCAAGGGCCCACACCTCCATCTCACCGAAGCGCTGACCACCGAACTGCGCCTTACCACCGAGCGGCTGCTGGGTGATCATCGAGTACGGGCCGGTCGAGCGGGCGTGCAGCTTGTCGTCGACCAGGTGGTGCAGCTTGAGGATGTACATGTAGCCGACCGAGATCGGCATCGGGAACGGCTCGCCGGAGCGGCCGTCGAACAGCCGGGCCTTGCCGGTGGAGTTCACCAGGCGCTCGCCGTCACGGGTGAGCGTGGTGTGGTCCAGCAGGCCGGTGATCTCGTCCTCGCGGGCGCCGTCGAAGACCGGGGTGGCGAGGTTGGTGCCGCCCTGGACGCTGTCGGCGCCGATCGCCTGGAGGCGCTTGGCCCACTCGTCGGCGAGGCCGGAGACGTCCCAGCCCTGCTTGGCGAGCCACCCGAGGTGGATCTCCAGGACCTGTCCCGGGTTCATTCGGGACGGGACACCCAGCGGGTTGAGGATGATGTCGACCGGGGTGCCGTCCTCCAGGAACGGCATGTCCTCGACCGGCAGGATCTTGGAGATGACGCCCTTGTTGCCGTGGCGGCCGGCGAGCTTGTCACCGTTGGTGATCTTGCGCTTCTGGGCCACGTAGACCCGGACCAGCTGGTTGACGCCCGGGGGCAGCTCGTCGCCCTCTTCGCGGTCGAAGACGCGCACGCCGATGACCTTGCCGGACTCGCCGTGCGGCACCTTCAGCGAGGTGTCGCGGACCTCGCGGGCCTTCTCGCCGAAGATCGCGCGGAGCAGGCGCTCCTCCGGGGTCAGCTCGGTCTCGCCCTTCGGGGTGACCTTGCCGACCAGGATGTCGCCGGTGACGACGTCGGCGCCGATGCGGATGATGCCGCGCTCGTCGAGGTCGGCGAGGACCTCCTCGGAGACGTTCGGGATGTCCCGGGTGATCTCCTCGGGGCCGAGCTTGGTGTCACGGGCGTCGACCTCGTGCTCCTCGATGTGGATCGAGGAGAGGACGTCGTCCTGCACGAGGCGCTGCGACAGGATGATCGCGTCCTCGTAGTTGTGGCCCTCCCACGACATGAACGCCACGAGCAGGTTCTTGCCGAGGGCCATCTCGCCCTCGTCGGTGCACGGGCCGTCGGCCAGGACCTGGCCGGCCTCGACCCGGGAGCCCTCGTCCACGAGCACCTTCTGGTTGAAGGCGGTGCCCTGGTTCGAGCGGGTGAACTTGGCGGCGCGGTACGTGGTGTACGTGCCGTCGTCGTTGGCCACGGTGACGTAGTCGGCCGAGACCTCCTGGACGACACCCGGCTTCTCGGCGGTGATGACGTCCGCGGCGTCGACGGCGCAGCGGTACTCCATGCCGGTGCCGACCAGCGGGGCCTCGCTCTTCAGCAGCGGCACCGCCTGGCGCATCATGTTCGAGCCCATGAGCGCGCGGTTGGCGTCGTCGTGCTCCAGGAACGGGATCATGGCGGTCGCGACCGACACCATCTGGCGCGGCGAGACGTCCATGTAGTCGATCTCGGTGCCCGGGATGTAGTCGATCTCGCCGCCACGGCGGCGGACCAGCACGCGCGGCTCGGCGAAGGTCAGCTCCGCGGTCAGCGGGGCGTTCGCCTGGGCGATGACGTAGCGGTCCTCCTCGTCGGCGGTGAGGTAGTCGACCTGCTCGGTGACGACACCCTCGACGACCTTGCGGTACGGGGTCTCGATGAAGCCGAACGCGTTGACCCGGCCGTACGAGGCCAGCGAGCCGATCAGACCGATGTTCGGGCCTTCGGGGGTCTCGATCGGACACATGCGGCCGTAGTGCGAGGGGTGCACGTCACGGACCTCGAAGCCGGCGCGCTCACGGGAGAGACCGCCGGGGCCGAGGGCGGACAGACGGCGCTTGTGGGTCAGGCCCGACAGCGGGTTCGTCTGGTCCATGAACTGCGACAGCTGGCTGGTGCCGAAGAACTCCTTGATGGAGGCGACGACCGGCCGGATGTTGATCAGGGTCTGCGGCGTGATCGCCTCGACGTCCTGGGTGGTCATGCGCTCGCGCACGACGCGCTCCATACGGGCGAGACCCGTACGGACCTGGTTCTGGATGAGCTCGCCCACGTTGCGCAGGCGGCGGTTGCCGAAGTGGTCGATGTCGTCGACCTCGACCACGATGTCGCGGCCGGTCTCGTCACGCCAGTCGACCTCGCCGGCGTGCAGCTTGACCAGGTACTTGATCGCGTTGATGATGTCGGGCTCGGTGAGCACACCGGAGTCCAGCGACTCGGCGTTGCCGAGCTTGCGGTTCACCTTGTAGCGGCCGACCTTGGCGAGGTCGTAGCGCTTCGGGTTGAAGTACAGGTTCTCCAGCAGCGTCTGCGCGGCCTCGCGCGTCGGCGGCTCGCCCGGACGCAGCTTGCGGTAGATGTCCAGCAGCGCGTCGTCCTGGCCCTGGGTGTGGTCCTTCTCCAGGGTGGCGCGCATCGACTCGTACTCGCCGAACTCCTCGAGAATCATCTCGTTGGTCCAGCCGAGAGCCTTGAGCAGCACGGTGACGGACTGCTTGCGCTTGCGGTCGATGCGGACGCCGACCATGTCGCGCTTGTCGATCTCCATCTCCAGCCAGGCACCACGCGAGGGGATGACCTTGCAGGAGAAGATGTCCTTGTCGGAGACCTTGTCCAGGGTGGAGTCGAAGTAGACACCCGGGGAGCGGACGAGCTGCGACACGACGACACGCTCGGTGCCGTTGATCACGAACGTGCCCTTGTGGGTCATGAGCGGGAAGTCGCCCATGAAGACCGTCTGAGACTTGATCTCACCGGTCTCGTTGTTGGTGAACTCGGCCGTGACGAAGAGCGGGGCCGCGAACGTGAAGTCGCGGTCCTTGCACTCGTCAATGGAGTTCTTCGGCGGCTCGAAACGGTGGTCGCGGAAGGTCAGGGACATCGACCCGCTGAAGTCCTCGATCGGCGAGATCTCCTCGAAGATCTCCTCCAGACCGGACTTGGTGGGGACGTCCAGACCGTTCTCCAGCGCCTCCTCGACCCGGGTCTTCCAGGCCGCGTTGCCGAGCAGCCAGTCAAAGCTCTCGGTCTGCAGGGCCAGGAGGTTCGGGACCTCGAGGGGCTCCTTGATCTTCGCGAAGGAGACGCGGAGCGGGGCGGTGGATGCGGCGGAATTGTTCGAGGCGTTGCGCGGCGCGGCCAAGAGGGGGGTCCTTCCGAGGGCTCGGAGCTCACTACGCGCGTACCAGCCGGGCCTTCACGGGCTTGGTCCCGCCTCCCTCGCCACTGGCCTCTGCCGGGAATCGAAACCCCTGGTCAAAGCCGCTTTGCGGAGGTGGTGCCAGACCCCTTCGGGGCAACGCAAACTCCGGGCGACGAGTCACGGAGCAGCTAACAGGCAGCGCAAAGGGACAGTGTAGCCAAAGGCGACACTGCTGTCCAGCTCTGATTCGGAGACCGAATCGGAGACTCCTCCCGGTAGCCGTCGGGCGCGGGCGCCCGCCGGGTACTGCACCGGCCCGGACTCGCCGGGCCCACGACTCACGTGGAGTCACTTCCCTCCGGAGCCACCGGTTATGCATCCGGCGGCGGACCAACCGGGCCGACTCGCGCCTTGAGAATCGCGCGCCGTGCCGGGTTCGTCAAGGGCCCGCCTCCGGTGCGGGCCTCGATCCGTTCATCGCGCCGGACCGCCCCGGCGTTACAGAAGCCGTGGTCGGAGCCTCACCCGATGACAGCGATCACCATACCCGGCCCCACCGACAGTGCCGAGTGAGCGTTCGGCCACACCGGTGCGTCCGGGCGCGGGACGGCCCCGTGCGGCCCCGAACGCAAAAGGCCGGGCCGACCACCCGCAAGGGTGATCGGCCCGGCCCGCAGCCCCCTCAGAGGGGGCGGAGAGTCACTTGACGGTGACCTTGGCGCCGGCGGCCTCGAGGGCGGCCTTGGCCTTCTCGGCAACGTCCTTGGCAACCTTCTCCAGGACCTTGGCACCAGCGGTGTCAACGAGGTCCTTGGCCTCCTTCAGGCCGAGGGAGGTCAGGGTGCGCACCTCCTTGATGACCTGGATCTTCTTGTCGCCGGCACCGTCGAGGATGACGTCGAACTCGTCCTGCTCCTCGACAGCGGCCTCGGCGCCACCGGCACCGCCGGCAACGGCGGCAACGGCGACCGGAGCGGCAGCGGTGACGTCGAACTTCTCCTCGAAGGCCTTCACGAACGCGGCCAGCTCGATGAGGGTGAGCTCCTCGAACTGCGCGAGCAGCTCGTCCTGGGTCAGCTTCGCCATGATTGGCGTCCTTCCACTAAATCGGCAGGTGGTGCCGGATGTACGGGTTGGCGGGCGTACGGGCCCGCAGCGAGGCAGGGCCTCGGCCGATCACTCGGCCGCGGTCTCCTCGGCGGCGGGAGCCGGCGTACCGGCACCGCCCTGCTCGACCTTGTCGCGCAGCGCGTCCACGGTGCGGACGAGCTTCGACGGCAGGGCCTGGAAGAGCGCGGCAGCCTGGGACTGCTTGGCCTTCAGGGCACCCGCCAGCTTGGCGAGCAGCACCTCGCGGGACTCGAGGTCCGCGAGCTTCTTGATGTCGTCGGCGGACAGCGCCTTGCCATCAAGGACACCGCCCTTGATGACGAGAGCGGGGTTGTCCTTGGCGAAGTCACGCAGAGCCTTCGCCGACTCCACCGGGTCACCGGTGACGAAGGCGACAGCCGTCGGACCGGCGAACAGGTCGTCGAGCTCCGTGATCCCGACCTCATTGGCCGCAATCTTGGTCAGCGTGTTCTTCACCACGGCGTACTGGGCGTTGTCACCCAGCGAGCGACGCAGGGTCTTGACCTGCTTCACCGTCAGACCGCGGTACTCGGTCAGCACGGCCGCGCTCGAGCCACGGAAAAGCTCCGTGATCTCGGCGACGGCAGCAGCCTTGTCGGGCCTAGCCATAGGCTTACGCCTCCTTCCGTGATGTCGAAGTCCGGCCGACCGCGAGAGTCGACCATTCGCGCCTCGGACCACCGGACGGAGGAAAGCCCCTGCGGAAAAGCAGATGAGCCCCGGTGCGCAGGCGCACGGGGCTCGGCGTGAACTCGACGGATCCACGTGCGGGGCACGCGACCCGGAGGTCAAAGCTCCAAACAGTCCTGCGCGGGCTGCCTGCGCGTGAAGCGCAGATCCTTCGGTCGCGGGCTCCCTTGCGGGCGCACCACGACAACCAGCGGTCTTTGGCTTCGGCAACAGTAACCGGCCGCCGCCGTCCGGGGCAAATCGCCCCCGCGGGCCGGGCTCAGCGGGCCAGCGGGGAGACGCTGCGGGTACCGGTGTCCACGGTGTCCGCCTCCGCCGGGGCCTGCACCGAGAGCGGACCGCCGGGCTCGGTGTACACCACCGAGTCGTCCAGCGCGCCGCCCTCCCCCGTGCCGGTGCGCTCCAGCCGGACCAACTGGTCCTTGTCGTTCAGCCAGAGGTCCAGGGTCAGCGAGATTGAGCCGCCGGGGGCCAGCGCCGTCCGCAGGCCCTCCCGGCGGGCCGGGCCGAGCTGGGCCTGCGCCGCCGCGTAGCGGGCCGCGTCGGTGGTCACCCGGTAGTGCTCGGCCGTCGAGTCCTCGAACTTCTCCTCGCCCACGTACTGGGCGGTGACCCCGTCGGCGGTCGCGGCGGCCAGCGCCACCACCGGGTTGAGCAGGTCGATCAGCCCGGCGTACGGGATCTCCCGGTGGCCGTCCGGCCCCTGCGGTCCGGCGAACCGCTCCCAGTGCCTGCCGCCCAGCCTGGCCGCGGTGGCCGCGTCACCGCCCTCGTAGGCCACGGTGTCCACGACGATCAGCTGCTCGGCGGCGGCCGGGGTGGAACGTTTGACCTGCAGTGCGGTCTTCGGCTGCCAGAACAGCGGGCCCGAGCCTGCGTCCGCGCCCAGCCGGTAGCTCACCTTGGCCCGGCGGGCGGTCTGCATGGCCAGCTGCGCGGAGAGCAGCACCCCGTGCGGGGAGCGGTCGGTCGGCTTGGCCGGCCACGTCGGCGAGGCGCTGCTGGGCGTCGGCGTCGCGGGGCCGGGCGCGCTCGACGAGGTGGACGGCTCCGGGCCGCCGGCCGAGCCGCACCCGGACGCGAGCACCGCGACGGCGACCACCGCCGCCAGCCGCTGCCGCACCGCCATCCACGCCTCCCCGATGCCGTTGATCCGCCGGCCGCCCGTGCGGGCCGGAACGTCCGCTCCCGCCCACCTTGCCACCCGGCCTCCCGCGCCCCGGTGGCACCCCCCGCCACTCGGCCGCACGGCGCTAGGGCGTCGGCGTGGCGGACGGGCCGGCCGGGGCGTCGGCGGACGGCTTGGCGGACGGGTCGGCGGAGGCGTCGGCGGCGGGCTCGGCGTCCTCGGTGATGTCCGTGGTGGTCACCACCGCGCCCGCCGCGCCGTGGACGGTGGACCGCACCCGCAGCAGCCGGTCCCCGGGGGCCACCCAGAACTCGTAGTCGAGCGTGGCGACCCCGTTCCGCTCGTAGTAGCCCAGTACCTCGGTCAGCCGGGCGGGGCTCAGTCCCTCGTCGGCGCCGAAGTAGTCCGCCACCGAGGCGGTACCCCGGTAGTGCGCGACCGTGCCGCCGTTCAGCTGCTCGCCGCCGAGCGGGGTGAGCCGGCCCGCCAGCGCCATCGTGTGCGCGGGGCCGCCCGGGTTGGACAGCAGGCCGGTGATCCAGCCGCCGGCCCAGCCGGCCGCCCCGGCCGCCGCCGCCCGCGGGTCCAGCGACTCCGCCCCGGCGCGCTCCACCGTCCTGGCCGCCGCCCCCGGGTAGCCCAGCTCCAGCACACCGTCCTGGCCGTGCAGCCGCCCGCTGCCCGCCTCGTCGGTGACGGTCAGCTCGGCCGCGTCGCGGGCGCCCCAGGACAGCGAGCCGTCGGCGCTGCGCGGCCCGGCCGGGCCCTCCTGGACCACCTTGACCCTGGCCCCGCCCGCGTCGTCCAGCCGCTGGGAGGCGGACAGCAGCACCTGCCGGGGCGGGCGCACGGTGGGGCGGTCGCTGATCGGGGTGCGGTCACCGGACACGGCCAGCACGCTGCACGCGGTCAGGCCGGCGGCGAGCAGCAGCAGGGCCGCCCCCTTGACGGCGGGGCGAAGGGCGGGCACGGCACTCTCCGGCGGTCGGACGGCGGTGCGGCTCCTGGGCGGGAGCGCGCGGGCGGACCGGCCGAGCGTACGACGGACCGGGCGGCGGGTCGTCCCGCCGGGGGTATCGATCGGGAAACGACGGCGGGCCCGCGCCCCCGGCGAAGGGGGTACGGGCCCGCCGTACGGACTACGACTGCGATCAGACCGCGGCCGGGTCCTCCTCGACGAGGAGGTTGCGGGTGCGGTTCGGGTCCACCTGGATGCCGGGGCCCATGGTGGTCGAGAACGCGGTCTTCTTGATGTAGCGGCCCTTGGCGGCGGACGGCTTGGCGCGGAGCACCTCGTCCAGCGCGGCGGCGTAGTTCTCGACCAGCTGCTCGTCGGTGAAGGAGGCCTTACCGATGATGAAGTGCAGGTTCGAGTGCTTGTCGACGCGGAACTCGATCTTGCCGCCCTTGATGTCGTTGACAGCCTTGGCGACATCGGGGGTGACGGTGCCGGTCTTCGGGTTCGGCATCAGGCCACGGGGACCGAGCACGCGGCCGAGGCGGCCGACCTTGCCCATGAGGTCCGGGGTGGCGACGACGGCGTCGAAGTCCAGCTTGCCCTTGGCGACCTCGTCGATGAGCTCGTCGGCACCGACGATGTCGGCACCCGCAGCACGCGCGGCCTCGGCACGCTCGCCGGTCGCGAAGACCAGGACCCGAGCGGTCTTACCGGTGCCGTGCGGGAGGATCACGGTGCTGCGGACCATCTGGTCGGCCTTGCGCGGGTCGACACCCAGACGCATGGCGACCTCGACGGTGCCGTCGAACTTGCTGGTGCTGGTCGCCTTGGCGAGGCGGACGGCCTCGAGGGGGGCGTAAAGGCGCTCGCGGTCGACCTGGGCGTCCGCGGCCTTCAGGGCCTTGCTGCGCTTCATAGCTGCTCCTGAATGGTGATGGGAGTTGTGGTAGTCACGGGCCAGCGCAGGCCCTACCACGGGGGACGAGAAGGGGTGATCAGCCCTCGACGGTGATGCCCATCGACCGGGCGGTGCCGGCGATGATCTTCTCCGCGGCGTCCAGGTCGTTGGCGTTCAGGTCGGGCATCTTCGTGGTGGCGATCTCGCGGACCTGGGCGCTGGTGAGCTTCGCGACCTTGGTCTTGTGCGGCTCGCTGGAGCCCTTCTCGATGCCGGCGGCCTTCAGGATGAGGCGCGCGGCCGGCGGCGTCTTCGTGATGAAGGTGAAGGAACGGTCGTCGTAGACCGTGATCTCCACCGGCACGATCATGCCGCGCTGCGACTCGGTCGCGGCGTTGTAGGCCTTGCAGAACTCCATGATGTTGACGCCGTGCTGACCCAGCGCGGGGCCGACCGGCGGCGCCGGGTTGGCCGCACCGGCGTTGATCTGGAGCTTGATAAGCCCCGTGACCTTCTTCTTCTTGGGAGGCATGTCTCTCCGGGTCCTTCCGAGAGGTGATTGCTGGTGTGTGCCGAACCGGGGCGACACCCGGTCGCCAGCACACACATCGGACCAGGCTAACGCCTCGGCGTCGCTGGACCAAAACGGATTCGGGGCGGGGCCCACGGCCCCGCCC
>NZ_JBHVER010000213.1:0-12932 GCF_042802195.1 Kitasatospora sp. NPDC057500
GGGTCACCGCTGCTGCGGGTGACCCGGCCCCGGGCCGTCGGTGCGGTGGGGCCGCTATCCGGCCGGCGCCCCCGCGGCGCCTGCGTGCTCCTCCAGGGCGGCAGCCGTTCCGAGGTACGCCGCCATCAGAGCGGTGGCCAGTGCGCGCACGTCCCCGTCATCGGGCAGGAAGCGCGAGGAGTGCAGCGGCTCGGACGTCCCCGTGCCGACGAACAGCATCGCCGAGGGCACGCGCTCGCAGAAGTAGGAGAAGTCGTCGGAGCCGAGCGAGCGCAGGTTCCCGGAGACCGGGACCCCCCGGCGGTCCAGTTGGTGCGTGATGCTCCGCACCAGGACCGGGTCGTTGGCGAGCACGGGTTCCCCGTGGGTGATGGTCACCGACGCGGTGCAGGCGTGCGCCCGCGCGACGAACTCGGCGACCTCCGTGATCCGCCGGTGGATCAGTTCCCGGGTCGAGGACGCCAGCGCCCGGACGGTGCCCGTCGCCCGCGCCGTGCCGGCGATCACGTTCGCGGCGTTGCCCGCCGAGAACGACGACACTCCCACGACGGCGGGCGCCATCGGGTCGACGGACCGGCTCACCACGCTCTGCAGCGCGACGACGATCTCGGACATCGCCAGCAGCGCGTCGTTCGTCAGATGGGGGTACGCGGCGTGTCCGGACCTGCCCCGCACGACGATCTCGAACTCGTCGGACGATCCGTTGACGCCCCCCGCCGTGCACGCCACCTCGCCCCGGGCCAGCAGGGGCTGGACGTGGACGCCCACCATGGCGGCGCACTGCTCGGAGTCGAGCACGCCGCTGGTGGTGATGTCCTGCGCCCCGGACGGGTAGGTCTCCTCGCGCGGCTGCAGCACGGCGAGCAGGGGCACCGGAGGACCCGTCTCGGCCAGGGCTCCCGCCACGGCGACGAGTGCGGCGAGGTGGGTGTCATGACCGCACGCGTGCATGACCCCCGGCCGCGCCGACGCCCAGGCGACACCGGTCTCCTCGGTGACGGGCAGCGCGTCCATCTCCCCGCGCACCCCGATCGCCGGCCCCGGCCCGCCGATGCGCAGCACCGCGCCGGTCTCCGCCGTCTTCACCGCCGCGCCGGCCCCCGGCAGCGCGGCCAGCACCATGTCCCGGGTCGCCGCCTCGTCACCCGACAGATCGGGCTCGCGGTGCAGTCGGCGTCGCAGGTCGAGCGCCGCGGGGAGGTGCCGGTCCAGGGCGGACCACAGGGCCTCGTACGCGTCCGGGTCAGGCATGGGGCAGTCCGTAGAGGCGCTGCGCGTTGGTGCGTCCGATCATCGTCGCGACGCGGACGGCGTCGGCCTCGGACCACTCGCCCTCCTCGACCCAGCCCCCGAGCGCCCGGGCCATGCCGCGCCGCCAGAGGACGGAGCCCAGGTGGTGGAGTTCGGGCGGCCCCCAGGCGTCGGAGGAGTACAGCACCTTGGTGAAGGGGGCCAGTTCGAGGCTCTCGGCGACGACGGCGGTGGAGGCGGCGCCCGTGTAGTTCACCCCCAGACCGACGTCGAAGTAGACGTGGGGGAACACCTGGGCGAGGAACCCCGCGTTGCGCTGGAACGGGTAGCAGTGCAGCAGCACGACATCGGTGCCGGTACCGTCGATCTCCTTGAGCCAGGGCATCAGCAGCAGCGGGTCGCACCGTCGCAGGTCCAGGTCGGGGTCGCCGTACCCGGCATGCAGTTGCAGGGGCAGACCGGTGTCCACTCCCGTCCACAGGGCCATCCGCAGCAGCACCGGGTCGGACACCCGGACGGGGGCGCCCGCCTCCAGTTCGCGCAGCCAGGCGCCCGCCGCGCGTTCCACCTCCTGGGCGGAGGGGCGGGCGGGGGCGAAGTCGAAGCCGTAGCGGTAGGCGATGATCGACTTCAGGCCGACCGCCGACGCGGTGGCGTCGGCGAGCGCCGTCCGGAAGTCGTCGGCGAGGCGCGCGGCGCTGCTCGTCGGAGCGATGCCCTCCAGGACGGTCTCCAGGCGCACGATCTCGGAGAACCGGGCGGGCAGGCGCTCGGCGAGCGTGTCGGGCGACAGCAGTTCGTCGCTATTGAACCCGGTGTCCAACAGCCAGTCGGAGACGCCGGCCGCGGCGAGGAAGAGGTCCGACAGCTCTTCCGGGGTGCGCTCGGACCGCGCCGCCCAGTACGCGTCCGCCGACGCGTGCGGGGGCAGACCGAGGAGCGGTGCGCAGTGGCGGCGGATCGCGAACCCGATCTGGGAGTCGAACTGGGTGTCCCCGGCCGGGATGGGGCGGTCGGACTCGGTGATCAGCGTCTCGAACTGCCCCCGGGTGACCGGCGAGGCGAGCGAGGCGTGGACGTGGTGGTCGACCAGCGGCAGTGCGGCGATGTGGCGGCGCAGGTCGGTGGACGTCGAGTCGGTGGACGTCGGCTCGGTGGACGTCGGCTCAGTAGACATCGGCGACCCGCCCGCACACGCCGCGCTCGTCCAGGCCGGAGACCGCGGCCAGTTCCGACCGCTTCACCGAGCGGTGGGTCTCCAGCAGCTCGGCGGAGAACCAGCCGGACACCACCTCGTCCTTGTCGAGTTCGAGGAGGGCCTCCTCCAGGCCGCCGGGCAGGGAGGGGACGTCCGTGAGGTCGGCCTCCCCCGCCTCCTCGGGCCAGACCCGCGGCTGCGCGTAGTCCGCCTGCACCCCTTGCAGTCCGGCCCGCACCAGGACGCCGAGGACCAGCCACGGATTGGCGGTCGCGTCCGCGGCGCGGTACTCCAGGTTGAACTGGTCGGCGACGACGCCGCCGCCCAGGGTGCTCGTCGGGCAGATCCGCAGCAGGGCCTCCCGGTTGCGCTCGGCCAGGAACACCCCGGCGGAGCTCCAGCGGTTGGGCGTCAGGCGCAGGTACGAACTGGGGCTGCCCGCCGTGAACGAGAGCAGCGCCCGGGCGTGCCGGAGGATCCCCGCGCTGAACCGCCCGCCCAGCTCGGAGAGCCCGCCGGGGCGGGCGGCGTCGTACAGGACCGGCCGTCCGGTGGCCGCGTCGCGCAGGGAGAGGTGGACGTGCACGCCGTTTCCGCTGCCGTCGGGGTGCAGCAGCGGTGCGAAGGTGGCCCGGTGTCCGTGCCGGGACGCCAGGTCGCGGACCACCTCCCGCAGGACCACCGCGCGGTCCGCGGCGGTCATGGCGTCGGAGGGGCGCAGGGTGATCTCGAACTGGTCGGTGCCGAACTCCGGCAGCCAGGTCTCCGGTTCGAGTCCCATCCGGTCCAGCAGTGCCACCAGCTCGCTGCCGAACGGCTCGGCGGAGCGGAACCGGCTGAAGGAGAACGGGGCGCCGCTGTCGAGTCCGGGGACCATGAACTCGTGCTCGAAGGTGGCCACCACCTCCAGCCCGGTGGCACGTCGGAAGTCGTCGAGGGCCCTGCGGGCGAAGGTGCGCGGGCAGTTCTCCCACGGGGTGCCGTCCGGCAGCACCTGGTCGGCGAGATACAGACGGACGCCCGGCACATCGCCTCGGGCGGGGATGTCCACGCCGGTGGACTCGGCCGGCAGCAGCTTCAGGTCGCCCGTCGAGCCGAACGGATTGGGCGCGAGCTCCCCGAAGGCCGTCACCGCGAGATCGGCCGGGACCCACCCCAGCCCGCGGCGCAGCACGCCGTCGGCCGCGTTGCCCGGTGCGGCACGCCCGCGGGTGAATCCGGACAGGTCGTTGGTCGCCACGAACACCGTGGTTGAAGAACTCATGTCTACCTCTTCGATCGGGCCGCGTCGCCGCGCTGCGGTCGGGCGGGTACGCGGGCGGGCCGCGGGAACATCGAGAGTTACAAACATTTCAGACATGGTCAAGAGCGCCAGGCTCGGAATCTCCATTTCACCAATGGCCTGGCGCTGGAGCCGGACCCGCCGGCGCCGGGACGGCCCGCGCGGACGGCGCGGCGGTCGGCGCGGGCGCCGGCCCCGCCATCCGGCGCGGCCGCACGCCGAGGCCCGCAGGGACGGCCTCCCGGAATCTTCCGACTACTCCTCAAGTCGGATACCAGACCCGGCATTCGGCGGGTCGACCTCCGACTTGAGGAGGGCCGACACGCCGGAGAGGCATCCACCCGTGGACGGAGCCGCTGTGCACCGGCGGGTGGACGACCGGTTCGTGTTCGCCTGACAAAGTGTCAGGTTCTGACTCTTTTCGGGTGTTGCGAGAACCGTCGGCACGGACGCAGGAGGACTCATGAGGGTGGCCGGGAACCGGGACGGGGCACGGACGGCGCCGGGCGCAAGGGCCCGCACCGGACGGCAGGGCACGGCCGTGCGGATCGTCGCGCTCGCGCTGGCGGGCGCGGGCCTGGTGGGCGTGACCGCCCCGGCGGCCGGCGCCCTCGGCACCGGGCCGGCCGGAGCCGCGACCGTCGGCGAGGCGCCGCCGGGGAACGGCCCGGAGGCGGCCGGCCGCGGCCCGCACCGGGGCGGTGCGGACGCCCGGGCGCTGAACGAGGCGCTGGCGGGCGTGGTCGAGGCCGGCGGGGCGTCCAGCTCCCTCGCCCGGGTGACCGAGCACGGGCGCACGGTGTGGAAGGGCGCCGAGGGCGTGGGCGACTTCTCGACCGGCGCCGAGCCCTCGGCGAACGGCCGGTTCCGGATCGCCAGCGTGACCAAGACCTTCGTGGCGACGGTCGTGCTCCAGCTGGTCGGCGAGGGACGGCTCGGGCTGGACGACAGCGTGGAGAGCCTGCTGCCGGGTGCCGTCCCCGGCGGCGGCTCCATCACCGTGCGCCAGCTGCTCAACCACACCAGCGGGCTGTTCGACTACACCGAGGACCCGGCCATCGGCCTCGACCACGCGACCTGGCTCCGCGAGGGGCGCTGGCGGAGCTGGACGCCGCAGCAGCTCCTCGCGGTGGCCAACAGCCACCCGCCGCACTTCGCGCCCGGCGCGGGCTGGTCCTACGCGAACACCAACTACCTGCTGGCCGGCATGATCGTCGAGCGGGTCACCGGCCACGACTGGCGCCGGGAGGTGGAGCGCCGGATCATCGACCGGCTGGGGCTGACCGGGACGTCGATGCCGGTCCACGCGACCGGGATCCGCGGCC
This sequence comes from Kitasatospora sp. NPDC057500, assembly GCF_042802195.1. Lineage (NCBI taxonomy): Bacteria > Bacillati > Actinomycetota > Actinomycetes > Kitasatosporales > Streptomycetaceae > Kitasatospora > Kitasatospora sp. NPDC057500. Next base: position 5,057 of record NZ_JBHVER010000213.1, read on the forward strand.
CGCACGCGCACACCTACCTCGATCTGCCCGGCGGCCCGGTGGACGTCACCGAGATGGAGCCGAGCGAGATGGACGCGGCGGGCGTCGGCATCTCGACCACCGCGGACCTCGGCACCTTCCTCCGCGCCCTGCTCGGCGGGCGGCTGCTCCCCGCACCGCTGCTCGCCGAGATGCTGACGGTCGCCCCGGCGAGCGGCGGCGCCCAGTACGGCCTGGGGATCAGCCGGTTGACCACGCCCTGCGGCGAGGTCTGGGGCAACAACGGCAGCACCGGCCGCGGGCACAACAGCGCCCTCTACGGGACCCCGGAGGGCCGCCGGGTGGTGGCGGTCTCGACCAACGGCCACCGCAACACCGGCCAGGGCTGGCCGACCTCGCAGAAGCTGCTGGCGACCGCCTTCTGCGGCCGCCAGTAGCCGCCTGCCACCGGGCGCGCCACCCGGGTCGCGCACCCGAGAGGCGATCCGGCCGGCGAAGTGAGTACCCTTCGCCGGCCGGATCACCCGGGTGGCAGCCCGGTCAGAAGATGAGCTTCCAGCCGTCGATGCGGCCCGAGTCGCTGCGGTACACGTCCTGCACCCGGAGACGCCAGGTGCCGTTGGCGGACTGGGCCGAGGCGTCCACCGTGTACGTCTCGACGACGTTGTCGGCCGAGTCGCTGATGCTGCTCTTCTTCAGCGGGTACACCGTGCCGTCCGGGCCGACCAGGTCGACGGCCAGGTCGCCGCGCCAGGTGTGCTTGATGTCCACGCCCACCTTGAGGTCGCTCGACGCCCGGCCCGCGATCCGGTCGACGACGATGTCCGAGAAGACCGCCGGCCCCCCGTCCGGGATCGGCACGGCGGTGGTGTTCGTGAAGATGCCCGGCGAGACCTTCCAGGTGAACGTCGTCGAGAGCCTGCTGTGGTGGGAGGCCTTGGCGGTGACGGTGACCGTGTAGGTGGCGGTGGTGGTCGGGGTGCCGGTGACGCGGCCGCTGACCGGGTGGAGCGACAGGCCGTCGGGGAGGCCGGTCGCGTGGTAGGTGACGGCGCCCGGGTTGAAGTTGACGGCCTTCACCTGGAGCCCGGCGGCGGCGCCGACCTCGGTGACCTGGTTGCCGACGGGGTCGAGCAGGAGGCCGTCGACGACGCGCGGGCCGACGTTGACCGCGGCCCAGGCGTTGGCGGTGCTCCGGTAGGCCTCGCTGGTCTGCCCGTACAGGTCGGCGGCGGCCTGGAGGGTGGCGGTGCGGGCGGCCGCGTAGTTGGTGGACGTGGTCATGTAGGTGGTCAGCGCCCGGTACCAGATCCTGGCGGCCGCGTCCCGGCCGATGCCGGTGACCGGCAGGCCGTCGGACGTCGGGGAGTCGTAGGCCACGCCGTTGACGGTTTTGGCGCCGCTGCCCTCGGAGGCCAGGTAGAACCAGTGGTTGGCCGGGCCGGAGGAGTAGTGCACGTCGATGGTGCCGAGGTCGGGCGACCAGGAGTCCCTGGAGCGGCCGTCCTTGGAGGGCTTGTCCAGGTAGCGCAGCGGGGTGCCGTCGCCCCTGATGTCGATCTTCTCACCGACCAGGTAGTCGCCCTTGTCCTCGGGGTTGCCGGCCCAGAACTCGATGGCGGCGGCCATGATGTCGGAGGTGGCCTCGTTCAGGCCGCCGGACTCGCCGCTGTAGATCAGGCCCGCGGTGGCCGAGGTGACGCCGTGGGTCATCTCGTGGCCGCCGACGTCGATCGAGGTCAGCGGCTTGACGTTGCCCGCGCCGTCGCCGTAGGTCATGCAGAAGCAGGTGTCGGACCAGAACGCGTTGACGTAGTTCCTGCCGTAGTGGACCCGGGTGTAGGCGGCGACGCCGTCGTCCTTGATGCCGTTGCGGCCGTGGACGTCCTTGTAGTAGTCCCAGGTGAGCTGGGCACCGTAGGCGGCGTCGACGGCGGCGGTCTGCCGGTTGGCGACGGTGCCGTCGCCCCAGGTGTCGGTCGGGTTGGTGAACAGCGTCCTGGTGCCGGTGGTGCCGTTCAGGTCGTAGGTGCTGTGGCCGCCGCGGGTGGGGTCGGTCATCGCGTAGCCGCCGGCCGCCGCCGAGGTGCCGATGGTGACCCGGCCCGAGTACTTGCTGTTGCCGACGCCGGTCTCGACGCCCTGGTACTCGAAGACCTTCTTGCCGGAGTTCGCGTCGGTGATGACGTGCAGTTCGGACGGCGTGCCGTCCTCCTGCGTTCCGGTGACCACCGTCTCCCAGGCGAGCCGCGGGGTGCCGGACGCGGCCCAGACCACCTGGCGGGCGCTGTCGGCCGCCGGCTCCTGCACCTTCGCGCTCCCGGCGCTGTCGAGCGCGAGGCCCTTCGCCGCCTCCGCGCTCTCCTTGGCGGTGGTGTCGACGGCGATGTCCGCCTCGGTGGCCTTGGTGACGCCCTTGACGGAGCCGTCCGGAGCGGCGTGGACCACCAGGTCGCCGCCGAGCACCGGCAGCCCGGCGAAGGTCCGCTCGTAGCGGGTGTGCACGGTGCCGTCCGCGTCCTTGGTGACGCCCCTGACGACCAGTTCCTCCTTCGACCCGAGCTTCAGCAACCCGGCGGTCTCCGCCCGGCCGGCGTCGGCGGCGGCGAGCAACTCACCGCGCTGCTGGGCCGAGAGCTCCACCGGCAGCGCGCCGGCGAAGGCCTGCACCCCGGCGGGGGCCGCGATCGGGGCCTCCTCCGCGGAGGCGGCACCGGCGGGCAGCGCAGCCGCGATCATCGCGGCGCCGGCTGCCAACGCGCCCGCGGTGACGGACTTCCTGGGGGATCGAGTCACACTGAACTCCTTCTGCGACGGCCGGGTTCGAGCGGCCGGAGCCAGCCGGGCGGCCGAGGGTGTTGCCGCCCGGTAGAGCTGGTGGTTCGCGTGGCTGGAACGGTCTTCGACGTGCTCGCCGCGCCGTTCGGTACACGTGCGACGGCAAGGGCCTCTGCGGCGATGGGACGGTACAGTGCCAGCTTTGGTGGGAACACGTCACCCGTGCGGCAACAAGTTGGCCGAAATGCTTCGTCCCGGACGCAATCCCCAGACGATCGGCCGTCAGCAGGCGGACGGTTCGGGGGAACGCGGGCGGCCACCGGCGACGACCCCCTGCTCCCCGAGCCCCACCCCACCGACGCCGGTGACCGTCGCACTGCCGTTGCCACCCGGGACCGCGACCGCCGGTGCCTCGCCGCGTCAGCAGTGCTGACCGGGCAGCGCGCGGATCCGTGACACGGCCGAACGGCTCACCGAGGAGTGCGCGTTGGCCACCCGGGACACGGCTGCGCACGTCCGGGGCGCCGGTGCCGGGTGGCGGTCAGTCGGTGCGGTGGCGCAGGCGGTCGTGCAGGGCGAGGGCGGTGTCGAGGTAGCCGTCGGGGTCCTGCGCGGTGAAGTGCGGGTCGATCAGCGGTTCGGCGCCCAGGGTCCGGACCGCCGTGGCCAGGTAGGCGGCGAGCTGGTCGACCGTCCCCCGGCGCGGCACCTGCTCCTGGGGTACCGGATCCACCGTGACCACCGGGTTGATCCGCAGGACCAGCCGCAGCGCGTCGGGATCGCGCCCGGCGTCCACGGCGTGCCGGCGGACGGTCTGCCACATGTGCTCCAGCACCGGTACGGGCAGGCCGACGCCGAGCCAGCCGTCCGCACGCCGGCCGACCCGGGCCAGGCTCTCCGGGCCGAAGCCGCCCAACAGCAGCGGGGGCTTGGGCCGCTGCACCGGCTTCGCCCGGACCACCGAGGGCGGCACGGTCCACAGCCGCCCCCGGTGGGAGACCACCTCGCCCTCGGACCAGACGCTCTCCAGCACGTCCAGGGTCTCCTCCAGCCTGGCTCCCCTGCCCTCCCAGGGAACGCCGACGGCCTGGTACTCGTCCTTGGACCAGCCCAGTCCGATCCCGACGTCCAGCCGTCCACCGCTCACCAGGTCGAGGGTGGTCAGCGTGCGGGCGAGCAGTGCCGGCGGGTGCCACAGGGCGTTCAGGGTGCTCGTGCCCAACCGGGCGTGGCGGGTCGCTCCCGCCGCCACGGTCAGCAGGGTCAACGGGTCCAGGAAGGACCGGTGCTCGGCCGGCGCGGTGCCGTCGCCCCCGGGGTAGCGGCTCTGCGGCTCGGTCGCGACGAGCAGCCGGTCTCCGACCCAGAGGCTGTCGTAGCCGATCTTCTCCGCGGCGGTCGCGACGGGGGCGCAGAGGCGGGGGTCGGCCAGGCGGCCGTACTGGGGCAGGGACAGTCCGATGTGCACGAGGCGGATGGCCTTTCCGGGCTTGAACGGAATGAACGGAATGAACGGCTCGAAGGGGTTGAAGGGCTTGGAGGGGGCGAAGGGCTTGGAGGGGTCCAGCGGGTCGGAGGGGGCCGCCGGTTCCTCGCCCCGTCCCCGTGGACACCCTCGCAAGCCGGTGTCAACATCGGCTCAACGACCCGTCGAGACCCGGCCGCAGCGGCTCGACCGGGGGTAGCCCGGGGCTCGGCGCCGTCGGGATCCCTCGACGTGGCGCGCCTGCCCCGGGTCGTCCGCGGGCGTGTCGCGGTTCCCGCCGCCGGTCAGCGCCCGCGCGAATCGGGAGTATGGTGATGTGCCGTCACATGGGTTGTGGTGCAGAGAAATCGGGACGGCTGATGGATCGGCGTGCTGCGCTTCGGGCGGGTGTGTTCACCGCGGCGGTACTCGCGGTGCCGACTCGGGTCACGGCGGCTGTGGCGGCGCCGATGCCGGCGGGCACGCCCGAGCTGGCGCTGGCCAGGCTTCGGGCCGGCAACGACAGGTGGTGCGGCGATCGGGCCGCCCATCCGGACGCGGGCGCCGCCCGTCGCGCGGAGCTGGCTGCGGGCCAGGAACCGTTCGCCGTGGTCTTCTCCTGCATCGACTCCCGGGTGCCGCCGGAGCTGGTCTTCGACCAGGGTCTGGGCGACCTGATGGTGATCCGCACCGCCGGCCATACCCACGATCCGCTGGTGGCCGGAAGCCTGGAGTACGGACCCGCCGAGCTCGCCACCCCTCTGCTGGTGGTCCTGGGGCACCAGCACTGCGGGGCGGTGACCACAGCCGTCGAGTGCTTCCGCGACGGCCGCAGGCTGCCCGGCCACCTGGCGGACATCGCGCACGACCTCCGCCGTCCCTACGACGAGGCCCTGCGCCTCGGCGCGGAAGCGGGCGACCTGGTCGAGGCCACCATCCACGCCCAGACCGTGCAGACCGTGGCCGCGCTGCACCGCGACCGCCTGCTGCATCCGCTGATCGCCGCCGGGAGGCTCAAGGTGATCGGCGCGTACTACCGCCTGGATTCCGGCCGGGTCACCTTCTTCGACTGACCGGCAGGGCGGTCTCGGTGATGACGCAAGCCCCCCGGCCGCGGGTCACCGCTGACCCTGGCGGGTGCCCCGGAGGACGCCCTTCAGGTGGCGTCGGGCGTAGCCGATGGCATCGGGGGTGGCCGCGAAGACCCGGTGCTCGGCGTGCAGGGTGTCGAGCACGCCGAGGGCGTCGAGGGTCTTCAGGTGCTCCTCGCGGGCACCGGAGACCAGGACGAGGATGTTGCGCCGTTCCAGCTTGGCGATGGCATCGCCCAGCACGAGGGCGCCGGTGGCGTCGATCGCGCTGACCCGTGACAGGCGCAGGATGACGGCCTTGACGTCGGTGGTCTCGGCGAGTTCGAGCAGGAAGCGGTGCGCTCCGGCGAAGAAGACGGGCCCGTCGATGCGGTAGGCGACGATGTGCTCGGCGAGCAGTTCCTGCTCCTCGGCGTGGTGGTCGGCCGGGGGCAGGCCCTCGTGCAGAGGCACCCTGGTGAGAGCGGCGGTACGGGCGAGCCGGCGCAGGGCCAGCACACCGGCGACCAGCAGGCCGACGATGACGGCGGTGACCAGGTCGAAGGCCAGGGTCGCGCCGGCGGTCAGGGCCAGGACCGCGGCCTCGCCCCGCCCTGCGCGGGCCAGCGCCCGTAGCGAGGCGACCTCGACCATGCGCACCGCGGTGGCGATCAGCACTCCGGCGAGCGCGGCCAGCGGGATACCGGAGACGAGCGGGCCGGCGGCGAAGACCACCACGGCCAGAACAGCTGCGTGGACGAGTGCGGCCAGGCGGGAGGCGGCACCGGAGCGAACGTTGACGGCCGTGCGGGCGATCGCGCCGGTCGCGGCGACGCCGCCGAACAACGGGGCGACCAGGTTCGCGATCCCCTGGCCGAACAGCTCGCGGTCGCTGTCGTGCCGCTCCGAGACGCTCATCGCGTCCGCCGCGGTCGCCGACATCAGCGACTCCAACGCCGCCAGCGCGGCCACGGCCAGGGCCGCGGTCGCCAGGTGCGGGATCTCCCCGAGACGAAGGAAGCCGAGGGAGGGGGCGGGCAGTCCGGCGGGCAGGTGCCCGATCGTGGCCACCTCCGGACCGGCCGGGCCGGTGACCGCAGTGGCTGCGGCCACCGCCAGCAGTGAGAAGGGGACACCCGGCCGCAGGCGGGCTCCGATCAGCATCACCGCCGCGACCCCGGCCGCCAGGGCAACTGCGACCAGGTGCGGGGTGCGCGCGAAGTCGGCGACCGCGTCCCAGGCGGCGACCACGACGTTCTCCGCGCCCGAGGACTCCACGCCGAGCGCGGCGGGCACCTGCTGGAGAGCGATCACGGCGGCGATGCCCAGGGTGAAGCCCTCCACCACCGGCGCCGGCACGTACGCCATGAACCGGCCGGCCCCCGCGAGTGCGGCTGCGACCAGCAGGACCCCGGCCAGTAGGCCGACGGTGAGGACTCCGGCGGTGCCGTACTGATGGACGATCGGCACCAGGACGACGGTCATCGCCCCGGTCGGTCCGCTGACCTGGAGGTTGGAGCCGCCGAAGAAGGCGGCCAGCGCGCCGGCCACCACCGCGGTGGCGAGTCCGGCCTCGGCCCCGGCACCGGAGGCCACGCCGAAGCCGAGCGCCAACGGCAGCGCGACGATCGCGACCGTCAGCCCGGCCAGCAGGTCCTTGCGCGGCGAGCGGCCCATCGTCGCCAGCACGTCCCGGTTCGGCAGCACCGCGCGCAGTCGCGCTCCCGCACGGGCCGCAAGCCGTGTGGTGTCCCCGCCGCTCATGCGCTGTGAGCCCGGCGTTCGGGCTCCCGCAGCTCGGCGAGCAGGGCCTCCTGGTCGGTGATCATCTCGGTGAGGATCCGCCGGGCGGCGCGCAGCAGCTCCGCCACGTCCGGGGTGCTCAGCGCGTAGACCACCGTGTTGCCCTCCCGGGTCGCCGTCACCAGCTGGGTGCGGCGCAGCACGGCGAGCTGCTGGGACAGGTTCGACGGCTCGACCTCGATGGCGCCCAGAAGGTCGCGTACCGGGCGCGGCCCGTCCTGGAGCAGCTCCAGGACCCTGATCCGGACGGGGTGGCCGAGGGTTCGGAAGAACTCCGCCTTGGCCTGGTACAGCGGGACCGCCACGCCTCAGTCCTCTTCCACTTCGTCCGCGGAGTGCTCCACCGCGATGCCGTGGTGGGCGGCGATCCGCAGCAGCTGCGTGATCCGGCCCGCGTACGCCTGGGCGCCGTCCTCGTCACCCGCTTCCCGCGCCAGGGCGCGCAGGCGCCGGGCGTCGGCCAGCTGCTCGCGCAGTTCCTCGTCGAACACGTCGCTCATCGCCACCCTCCCCGGGCCGGCCGCGCGGCGGCCGACCGTACTGGACCTCTCGATACAAGGATGCAGCATCTATGAATGTGAAGAATTCTTCAAGTTGATATCCGCTACCGGTGCGAGCGGCCGAGGCTTCGCCTCCCGCACCACCTCCGCCAGGCGGGCAGCGCCGATCAGCGCGACAGCGAAGGGGGCCGCCACCGAACAGGGGGCGGCCCCCCTCGCTGTTCTGCGCTGCGGGGGGGGTGGGCACTGAGGAGCCCCGCGGCCGGCGGTACCCGCCGGTC
>NZ_JBHVER010000214.1:0-12908 GCF_042802195.1 Kitasatospora sp. NPDC057500
CGGCGGGCCTGCCCGCCGCGCGTCCGGCACGTCCGGTGTCCCGGTGCGCCCTGGGGGCTCAGCGGGCGCCGGCGCGGGTGCGGCGGTAGAGGACGCCGCCGCCGATCAGCAGGGCCAGGCCGGCCGCCCCCAGCATCCCGGTGCTGCCGGCGCCGGTGGCTGCCAGCTGCCCGGCCTCCTCGGCGACCGGGCCGCTGCGCGCGGCGGCCGGACGCACCTCGGGGGCGCTCTGCACCGCGGCCGCCGGGGCGACCTGCGGGGCCTCGCCCGGAACGCCCGCCCGGGGGGTGCCCTCGGCGGCGGTGGCCGGCGGCGGAGCGCTGTGCGGAACGTGCTCCTCCGGGCAGTCCTCCTCCGGTACGGCGGGCTGGCTGGGCGCCGGCGCGGCCGCGTTGACACAGGTGTTGCCGTACGCCGGGTTGAGGGCACCGACCAGGTTGATCGAGTTGCCGCAGGCGTTGACCGGGATGTGCACCGGGGCCTGGACGCTGTTGCCGGAGATCACCCCGGGCGAGCCGGCGGCCACCCCCGAGGCGGAGGCGCCCGAGGCGGTCGCACCCGAGGCCCCCGCGGCCGCCGAGCCCGCGCCCGCCGTCCCCGGGACGGAGGCGCCCGGGACGGAGGCGCCCGAACCCGCCTGGCCGCCGTTCTGGCCGCTGCCCTGGACGTCGCCGGCGTGGGTGCCGCCCGGCTGCCCGCCTCCGGTCTGGGCACCGCCGGCGTGGCTCCCGCCGCTGCCGTGGCTCCCGCCCGCGTGCGCTCCGCCGCCGGCGGGACGCCCGGAGGAGTTGGCGCAGTTGTTGCCGAAGGCGGGGTTCAGCAGGCCGATCAGGTCGGCCGTGTTGCCACAGGCATTGATCGGCACCTCGACCGGCACCTGCACCGAGTTGCCGGAGACGACGCCCGGCGAGCCTGCCGCGACACCCTCCGCGCCGGCGCCCGCGTAGGCGTAGCCGGCGGTCGAGGCCAGCACACTGCCGGTGGCCACGGCCGTGAGGAGCCCCTTCTTGGCTGCGTTCCTCATATTTTCCCCTGACATTTTGAGACGACTTGACGACCCTCCGAAAGTCGGAATTTCCGAATAGGCGGAGAGGTCCTCGGCTGCATGGGAGAGAACGAAGAAACCCTGGGGGAGGTTGGCCGGCACGGCTCCCATTCACCCTTTCGAGGGATTTCACGGGGTGACAATGGGGCGGGCCAGGAAAACAAGCGCCCCCGGTACGGCGCGCACGCCGCCCGGGGGCCCGGCTCAACGACCGGGATGGGCTCAGACGTTGAAGCAGGTGTTGCCGAACGCCGGGTTCAGCACACCGATCACGCTGATGGTGTTGCCGCAGGCGTTGACCGGGATGTGCACCGGGATCTGGATCTGGTTGCCGGACAGCACGCCCGGGGAGCCGGCGGCCACGCCCTCGGCACCGGCCCCGCCGTGGGCGGAGGCGACACCCGTGGCGGCGAGCACCAGGCCGCCGGCGGCGGCGGTCACGGCGGCGATCTTCTTGATCTTCATCATTCCTCCTGTATGAACACCCGGATATCGGCTCCGGGCCGTCACAGGAAGCAACGACGTTGCGGCAAACGGGGTACGGAACAGGCGTCCGCTTCACCCGGACCGGTGATACGACGAACAGGAAATCGATCTGTCGGAACGGCAACGGCCCGCTCCCCGACGCTCCGGGAGCGGGCCGCCGCCCCGTGCTCAGCAGGCGTCGATGAACCGGTCCAGCACCCGCACGCCGAACTTCAGGCCGTCCACCGGCACCCGCTCGTCCACGCCGTGGAACATCCCGGCGAAGTCCAGCTCCGGCGGCAGCTGCAGCGGCGCGAAGCCGAAGCAGCGGATCCCGAGGTCCTGGAACGACTTGGCGTCCGTCCCCCCGGAGAGGCAGTACGGCACCGCCCGGGCGATCGGGTCCTCGGCGCGCAGCGCGGTCTGCATGGCTTCGACCAGGGCGCCGTCGAAGCCGGTCTCGATCGCCTTGTCCGAGTGCAGGCTCTCGCGCTTGACGCGCGGGCCGAGCACGCTGTCCAGCTCGGCCAGGAACTCCTCCTCGTAGCCGGGCAGGAAGCGGCCGTCCACGTGCGCGGTGGCCTGGCCGGGGATCACGTTGACCTTGTAGCCGGCGCCGAGCATGGTCGGCTGGGCGGTGTTGCGCAGCGTGGTGCCGATCATCTTGGCGATGCCGCCCAGCACCCGCAGCGTCTCGTCCATGTTCTCCGGGTCGAGCTCGACGCCGAGCGCGTCCGACAGCTCGTCCAGGAAGGCCCGCACGGTCTTGGTGATCCGCAGCGGGAACTGGTGGCGCCCGAGCCGGGCGACCGCCTCGCACAGCTCGGTGATGGCGTTGTCGTCGTTCTCCATCGACCCGTGCCCGGCCCGGCCCTCGACCGTGAGCCGCATCCAGTGCATGCCCTTCTCGGCCGTCTCCACCAGGTAGAGCCGGGTGCGGTCGTTGACCGTGAAGGAGAAGCCGCCGACCTCGCCGATCGCCTCGGTCACGCCCTCGAAGAGGTCGGGGTGGCGGTCCACCAGGTACCGGGCGCCGTAGGTGCCGCCGGCCTCCTCGTCGGCCAGGAAGGCGAGCACCAGGTCGCGCGGGGGCTTGCGGCCGGTGCGCAGCCGGTCGCGGACGACCGCGAGGGTCATCGCGTCCATGTCCTTCATGTCGACCGCGCCGCGCCCCCAGACGCAGCCGTCCGCGATCTCGCCGGAGAACGGGTCGTGGGTCCAGTCCGCGGCGTTGGCCGGCACGACATCGGTGTGGCCGTGGATCAGCAGGCCCGGACGCGAACGGTCCTCGCCCTCGATCCGCACCACGGTGGACGCCCGCCCCTTGGCCGACTCGATGATCTGCGGTTCGAGGCCGAACTCGGCGAGCTGCTCGGCCACGTACTCGGCGGCCTTCCGCTCCCCCGGGCCGGAGCCGTCGCCGTAGTTGCTGGTGTCGATCCGGATCAGATCGCGGCAGAGGTCGGCGACCTCGGACTCACCCGTCACCTTCGGCGCCGCCGACCCGCTCAGCTCGCTCACGGTCACTCCTCGTCTCTGGCCCGCACCGGCACAGCACCACCCCCGGGACCTGCACCCGGGTCGCACGAGCACGTCCGACCATCCTCTCCCAGCCCCCGACCCGGATCCACCCCCGGGAAACGTGCCGACACACCGCCGCAACCTGCGGTCCCTCGTCCGGAGCCCCTCCGGAGCCGTTTTGGGACCCGCAGCCGATCACTGCTACAGTTACATCTGTCAGCGCGGCCGACGAACAGAAGGAAGCCGCGAGGACAACACCCCGTCCGGGTGGCGGAATGGCAGACGCGCTAGCTTGAGGTGCTAGTGCCCTTTATCGGGCGTGGGGGTTCAAGTCCCCCCTCGGACACCGCTGAGCGGGCCAGGAGAAATCCTGGCCCGCTTTTCGTTTTTCCTGCTGCGACTCCCCGCCCGCTTTGGGCCGTTCTGTTTCCCGAGTGCGCACCTTTTGTACGCCGTTGGTCCCTGGTCGACCGCCGTGACCTGAGGTTTACTTTGTCGGCGCCGCCCCGCCGAGGGGTGGCGGCAACGGGGGAAGGCCATGCCGGTCGAGGGAAGGTGAGTGTTTCCGTGGGGAATTTCCCGGGTGGGTCGTACGCCGTCGATGTGCGCGGGGCCGCGCCGGTCTGCGTCATCGGCGCGGGTCTGTCGGGCCTGGCCGTGGCGCACGCGCTCGCGGTGAAGGGCATCGACTTCGTCTGCCTGGAGAAGGCTCCGGAGGTCGGCGGGATCTGGCGCAAGCCGCAGGCCGGGGAACGCGGGCCGGGCTACCGGTCACTGCACCTGAACACCGCCAAGCAGCTGACCGGCTTCGCCGCCTTCCCGATGCCGGAGTCCTACCCGGCCTATCCCCGGCACGACGAGATGGCCGCCTATCTGCGGGCCTTCGCCGAGTGGGCGGGCCTGTCGCCGCGGATCGAGTTCGGCACCGAGGTGCTGTCGGTCCGGCCGGACTTCGACGGCTCCTGGCTGGTCGCCAGCCGGGACGCCCACGGGGCCGCCGTCACCCGGCGCTTCGCACGGGTGGTCGTCGCCTCGGGCGCCAACGCGGAGCCGCTGCTGCCGGATCCGGCGCCGGCCGGCTCCGAGTCGTTCACCGGCCGCATGCTGCACGCCGTGGACTACCTGGAGGGCTCCGGGTTCCGCGGGCAGCGGGTGGTCGTGGTGGGCCTGGGCGCCTCGGCCGTGGACATCGCCACCGACCTCTCCCGGCACGCCGCCCGGACGGTGCTGTCGGTCCGCCGGGGGCTGCACGTCGTGCCGAAGCAGCTCTACGGCATATCGTGCGACGTGATCGCCGAGTCGCCGTGGTTCACCGGCATGACGCTGGCGGAGCGGCGCGAGTACATCGAGCAGGCCCTGCTGGTCGCCCGGGGCCGGCTCTCGGACTACGGCCTGCCCGAGCCCGACCACCCGATCTTCTCCTCCGCCGTGACCGTCTCGGACGAGATCTTCAGCCGGATCCGGCACGGCGCGGTGACCCCGAGGCCGGGGATCGACTCCTTCGCCGGGAACCTGGTCCGGTTCACCGACGGCTCCGCCGAGGAGGCCGACGCGGTGGTCTGGTGCACCGGCTACCGGATGTCCTACCCCTACCTGCCCGCCGACTGCCCGGTCGGCCCGAGCGGCCGGGTGGAGCTGTACCGGCGGGTCGTCGCGCCCGAGCGGCCCGGCCTGTACTTCGTCGGCCTGATCCGCCCGGTGGGCGCCATCACCCGGGCCCTGGAGGCGCAGGCGCACTGGGTCGCGCGGCTCATCGGCGGCGAGGAGGCGCTGCCGGCCGAGGACGTGATGCGCAAGGAGGTCGACGACTACCTGGGCGGCGTCGCCGCGCGCTACGGGCAGGGGCTCGGCGCGTCGATCCAGATCGACGTGGTGCCCTACGTGCGGGAACTCGGCACCGTGTAGCGAGCCCCTGCCCGTGCGCCGGGCTCGCTCAGCCGGTCGGCGGCCGGACGGTGTAGGCCTCCGAGGAGAGGTACGCCGTGAGCCGGGGCGGACAGCCCCGCTGGTGGGCGAGCGCCAGGTAGGCGATCAGCCCGACACCGTCCTGCGGCCGCCGCCCGGTGAGGGAGGGCAGGGCGCGCAGCAGCGGGGCCGGGTCCATGCCGTGCCCGGCCAGCAGGGCCACCGCCCGCTCCAGGGCCTCGCCGTCGTGCCGGGCGTAGTCGCGCACCGGCACGTGCAGGGTGAAGCCGCTGGGCCGGTCCGCCGCCGGGTCGGTGAAGGCGTGGCAGGACAGCACGGGCAGCCCGGCGAGCCGGGTGTCGGTGCCCGTGGTCCCGGCCGCGGTGGCGGCGAAGTCCCGGAGCACGGCCGCCGTCGGCCCGGCGGGCATCCGGGAGAGCTCGCCGACGGCGGCGGCCGGCAGGCCGGGGTGGCGGACGTAGACCTTGACCCGGGGCTGCTTCCAGTCGCCGAGGTCCAGGGCGAGGAACGGGTAGCCGTCGCCCCGCGGCAGCCCCTCGAACGCGCGGTGGTGGCCGATCCGGTCCAGCGCCTCGCGTACCGTCTCCTCGGCTCGGTCGGCGCCGTTGGCGGCGGGGTTCAGGTACACCTTGACCCTGGGGACGCCGCCGGGACGCAGTTCCAGGGCGCACCACAGGGCGAGCGGGCCGTGGGGGGACGGCGGGAGGAGGAGGTCCTCCAGCTTGTCCAGGCAGGTGGTGGAGAACCCCCACTGCCGGGACATGGCGTGGATGACGTCCAGTCCGGCGCGGCCGTTCTCCTCCAGGGTGGCGGTGCCGCAGCCGGGCTCCAGCAGCACCCGCAGGTCGGGCGGGCCGTCCGGCCGGAAGGAGAGCGAGTACTCCACCGGCGTGTGGTCGTCGGACAGGAACGTCCGGCCGGACGGCGGCAGGTCGAGCCGCCGTCCGGCCTCCGGTCCGAGCGCGCGGGTGAGGACGTCCGCGTAGGTGCGCGCGTCCTCCGGGTCGAGGTGCGCGACCTCGCACAGCCGCCGCAGCTGGCCCGCGGTGAACTCCCCGAGCGTCGGGACGCCGGGTCTTCCCGGGGTCCCGGTCACTTCGCCAGCCAGGTCAGGAAGGAACTCCACAGCCCGCGTTCCTTGCGGGGGCCCGTGCCGTGCTCCTCACGGGCGGGCGCGGCAGGCCGGGAGGCGGAGGAGGCCGCGGAGGCGGGCCGGGGCGTCTCCTGGAGCGGGGTGAACCTGGTCGGCAGCGCCGACAGCGCCCGGCTGAACGGGCCGGGACGCCAGGTCAGGCTGTCGGCCGGCACCGCGAGTTCGATGTCGGGCAGCCGGTTGAGCAGGTTCTCGATGGCCGTCACGGTGATGTGCCGGGCGGGCTCCTTGGAGGGGCAGGCGTGCGGGCCCGCGCTCCACGCCAGGTGGGCCCGGTTGCTGCCGGCGCCGCCGGTGTTGGCGGCCGCGATGCTGACCAGCACCAGCTCGCCGGCCTCCAGCTTCGTCCCGGCGAACTCCATGTCGGCGGCGGGGTAGTGCGGCGCGTAGTTCGTCAGCGGCGGGTTGCCCCACAGCGTGTCGTCGAGCGCCTCGGCGATCAGGCCGCCCTTGTGGGCGTACTGGTCGTGGGTGAGCAGCCGGTGCAGGGTGTTGCCGATCAGGTTGCGCAGCGGCTCGGCGCCCGCGCCGAGCAGCAGCGCGAGCTGGTGGACCATCTCCTCGTTGTCCAGGCCGGCCTCGTGCTGCATCAGCCACGAGGTGACGTCCTCGCCGGGCCTGCTCCGCTTGAGGGTCACCAGGTCGGCCGCGGCCTGCATCAGGACGTCGGCCGCACGGGCGGCGTTGACGCCGTCGAACATGCCGGAGATCCCGAACAGCACCCGGTCGCCGATGTCGGCCGGGCAGCCGAAGAGCTCGTTGAAGACGAACAGCGGCAGCTGCTTGGAGTACTCGCCGACCAGGTCGGCCGAGCCGCGCGCGCTGAACTGGGAGATCAGGTAGTCGGAGATCTGCCCGATGCGCTGGGTGAGCCGGCGGGTGTCGATCCGGGCGAGGCTGTCGGTGACGGCCTGGCGCAGCCGCAGGTGCTCGACGCCGTCGCTGAACATGCAGTTGGAGCGGTAGGCGAGCAGCGGCAGGACCGGGCTGTCGGCGGGTATTCGACCCTCGTTGAGGTCACGCCAGCGCCGTGAGTCCTTCCGGAAGGAGGACGGGTCCTGCAGCAGTTGCAGCGCGGCGGTGTAGTCGGTGACGAGGGTGGCCTCGACGCCCGGGGAGAGTTCGACCGGCGTGGTCGCCCCGAAGTGGCGCATGTAGGCGTAGTAGGCCTGCGGGTCGGCCGCGAACTGCGGCCCGTACAGGGGAATCCGCTCGCCGGTGCCGTGGGCGGGGCACCCGGGCGGGGGCACGAGTGCGGTGGACTCAGCGTCCATGTCTGCTCCTAGTGGACACGGTCCAGCAAGTGGCGGACCAGTCTGATCAATGCTTCGGCGGAGGACTTCTCGTCGCGGGCGTCGCAGGTGACCACGGGGGTGTCGTCCAGCAGGTCCAACGCCTCCCGCAGGGCGGCCTCCTCGTAGACCGGCGTGCCGTCGAAGCGGTTGACGGCGATCGCGTAGTCGAGCCCGTACTGCTCGATCAGGTCGATCACGGCGAAGGAGTCCGCCAGCCGGTCGGGGTCGACCAGCACCAGCGCTCCGAGCGCGCCGCGTGCCATGTCCTCCCACATCTGCACGAAGCGCAGCTGCCCGGGGGTTCCGAACAGGTACAGCACGACGCGGTCGCTGAGGGTCAGGCGCCCGAAGTCCATCGCGACGGTGGTGGTGGTCTTGCTCCTGACCCCCTTGAGGTCGTCGACCGCCTCCCCGGCCCGCGTCATGGTCTCCTCGGTGGACAGCGGGGTGATCTCGGAGATGGAGCCGATGAAGGTGGTCTTGCCCACCGCGAAGTGCCCGACGACGAGGATCTTCACGGCGGTCTGGTTGGCTCCGTCGCGGACGTAGGCCCGCTCATCCAAACTTGGCCTCAAGTCCATTCAGCACCTCCTGGAGGATGCGCGTGTCCACCAGGGAGGCACGCGCGACGGGCGGCCGCACGAGAAGGTAGCCGCCTTCGCTGAGCGCCGAGAGGAGGATCCTCACCACGCCCAGGGGCAGCCGGGTGTGTCCGGCGATCTCGGCCACCGTGAGGTAGCCCGCGGCACATAATTCGAGCAGGCCCTGCTCCTCGGGGGAGAGCCGGCGGGTGGGGCGCTGCTGCTCGTCCCCTGCCGCCGTGACCAGGGTGACCAGGGAGAGCTGCTCGTCGTCGGGCAGCCCCCGCCCCTTGGTGATGACGTACGGTCTCACCAGGGGCGGGGCGGCGTCGGGCGCCTGCTCGCCGGGGGTGGTCATGGGCGCACGCCGAGGTTCTCGCGCGGGGGCGCCATGAGCGCCTTGCCGAGCTGGCCGACGAGCTGCTGCATCCGGAAGGTGATGTCCGCCATGTCGACGTCCGGGGAGGCCGACACGCCGAGGTAGGCGCCCTGTCCCGCGGAGATGAGGAACACCCAGCCGCCGTCGAACTCCACCAGGGTCTGCCGCCACTGGTGCTGGGAGCCGTTGCAGAAGAAGGCGAGCGAGCGGCTCAGCGACTGCACGCCGCTCATCCCGGCGGCGACCCGGTCGGCGTCGTCCTTGCCGATCTCCTTCGTCCGGGCCATCAGCAGACCGTCGGCGGATATCAGGACCGCGTGCAGGGCACCGGGGATCTCCAGGGCGCTGTCAAGCATCCATGACAGATCGTTGTTCACGGGTACTCATGTCCTTCACTACTTGCAGCGGTTGCGCTGCTCGTCGTTTCCGCGGCGTCCGGATTCGTCGCGCGGCCGGACTGGGTGCCTCGCTGGAAGGCGCCCATGATCGCCGCCGTCTCCGCGTTGGAGCGGACCGGTGTCCCGGGGGCCGGCGTGCCGAAGGCCGGGGTGCCGTAGCCCTGGGCGCCGTAGCCCTGGCTGTCGAAGCCCTGGGCGCCGGCGGGGACCGGCTCGGCCGGCACGACGGCCATCGGGCGCTTGCGGCGCCGCTTCGGCAGGCCGTCGGCACCGGTCACGGGCGCGGACGCGGCCTGCGCGGCCTCGAACGGGCGGCGGGCGGCCGGTTCGGCGCCGGCGGGCGCGGCGGCCGCGGGCTTCTGCTCCGGCATGGCGGTGAGGAGTTCGTGCGGCAGCAGGAGGACCGCGCGCACACCGCCGTAGGGGGAGGAGGAGTCCACGGACGTCTCGAAGCCGAAGCGCTCGCTGAGCACGCCGGCCACCGCGAAACCGAACTGCGGGGGATTTCCGAGCGAGGAGACGCCGGAGACCCGCTCGCTGGCGAGCAGCTTTTCCGCCCGGGTGCGCTCCTCGTCGTTCATGCCGATGCCGGCGTCGTCGACGACGATGCAAATGCCCTTCGGCACGGTGCGGATATTGATTTCCACCATCGTGTCGGGGCTGGAATAGCTGGTAGCATTGTCGAGAAGTTCGGCGAGCACCAGGGCCACCGGTTCGACGGCCCGGCTGGTGATTCCGTAATTGACCTGGGAAAGAATCTCCACCCGCCGGAAATGCCGGATGCGGCCCTGCGCACTGCGGACCACGTCGTAGATCGACGCCACCTCGCGCTGCCGGCCGAGCCAGCCGTCGCACAGCACGGCGATGGACTGGGCACGCCGTCCGAACTGCGAGTTCGTGTGGTCGATCTCCAGGAGGTCCTCCAGGATGACCGAATCGCCGTACTTGTCCTGCAGCCGGGAAATGACCAACTGCTGTTCGGCGGCGAGACCCTGAAGGGTTCGCATGGCGGACTTGAGGACCGTTTTGGTCTCCTCGTCGGCACGCACGTGCGCCGCCTCGACGGATTGCGAGAAGTCGCTCTCCAACGCGGCGTAGTGGGCTCTGAGTCCCTCGGACTCCTGTCGCGCCGACGCTGCGGCCCGGCGCTGGAGGACAATGACGGCGATTGCGCCGAGGAGGACGACGAGAAGAGCCCAGAGAATGGGGTTCTGCAGGGAATGCGTCATAGGACTCTCTTCAGGAGAGTGGCGGCCAGCTGCTGATTTACCGTCAAGGCGGGGGTGGGCCGGTGGACGTCCGCACCGGGGTCACCGCCCGGACCGCCCCTGTGACCATTCCGTCTCACACCCGCCCGATCCCCCCGGCAAGCGCCGTGATCATATCATCGGATGAAACGCCCCTTCACAGCCCACTACCAGGGCCTTCTAGTTGACGTGCGCTCAGTTCGCCCCACGACGGACACCGCCCCCCGGGCGTTGCGGCGCCCATTCGACCAGACCATGACACGGCGGGCAAACGCCCTGCTCCCGCCCCTGGTGGAACGCCGCTCCCCGGCGGCCGGGTTCAGTTCCGGGGGTCGCCTCCGGGACTCGGTTCCGTTCAGCCGAGCCGGGCGTGCGCGGCCGCCGCCCGGTGGGCCCGCCGCGCACCGGCGCCGCGCACCAGCTCCCCCGCGACGAAGGACGTCACCGCGGTCACCAGCAGCAACGGCAGCAGCTCGGGCGACTGGGCCCCCAGCAGGGCCGTCGCCAGCACCGTGCTGGTGACCGGCAGCCGGGTGACCGCCGTACTGGCGGCGGCGAGGCCGACGGCCAGGCCGGGCGCGGTCCCGAAGCCGGGCAGCGGGCCGCAGGCCAGCCCGACGGCGGCGCCGATCAGCACCGCCGGGAAGATCGGACCGCCGCGCAGGCTGCCCAGTGCGATCCCCCAGGCCGCCGCCTTGCAGAGCGTCAGCGCCAGCAGCGCGGACACCGGCCAGGCCGCCGGGTCCGCCGCCAGCGTGCCCAGGGTCGCCTGGCCGGAGAGCGCCGCCTCCTCCGGCGAACGGCCCGTCAGCAGCGCGTACGCGGCGATGCAGGCTCCGACCGCGACGGCGCACACCACGGTGCGGACCGCCGTCCGGCGCGCGCTCCGGGGCTCCTCGGCGCGCTCCGGGCCGCCGACGGTGAACACCTTGACCCGCCGGCCCAGCGTCTGCCCCGCCACGCAGACCACCGTCACGGCGACGGCCACCGGCACGCCCCACAGGAAGTCGCCCGGGTCGGGCACCCCGCTGGGCGGCACCGAGGGCAGCGAGAGCGCGCCGATCGACAGCCCCGTCCAGTGCCCGAAGCCGGTGAAGACCAGCGCGCCGACGCCGCTCGCCAGCAGGCACGGCATGATCAGCAGCAGCAGGCGCGGCCCGCCGAGACCGGCCGCCTCGATCATCATCACGGCGGCCACCAGCGGGCTGCCGAAGATGGTGGAGATCGCCGCCGTCGAACCGGCCGCGCCGAGCACCGGCACCAGCTGCGGCCTGGCCGCACGGCGGGCCGGGCGGACGGCGAGCAGCGCCAGCCCGCCGCCCATCGCCATCAGCGGCGCCTCCGGGCCGAGCACCGCACCGAGCGGCAGACAGGCGAGCGCGGCGAGGACGACGCCGGGCACGGCCTTCGGCGGGGCCGGCGGCCCGCCCAGGCCGTCCACCGGCACATGGCCGCCGCGGCCGGGGAGCCGGGTGACGATCGGGGCCAGCAGCAGGCCGGCCAGCAGCAGCGCCGGCAGCGGCCACCACCAGGGCGCGCGCTCGTGGCCGAGGGCCTCGGGGAGGCTCTCCCAGATCCAGTGCTGGAGCTCGTGCTCCAGGCCGACGAACCAGAAGGCGGCCAGCGAGACCGGGACGCCGACCAGGGCGGAGATCAGCAGCAGGCCCAGGTAGCCCTTGGTCAGCAGGACGTCGCGCAGGGCCGGGGCGGGCGACTGTTCGGGAGCCGCTCCCCCGACGGGGCCCGGCATCGGCGCCGTGTCGCCGCCGCTCGGGCCTGCGCTCGGCTCGGGCATCGTCCGCCTCCGTCGCGTTCCCCGCGCCGGTCAGGCTCCGGCCGCGTCCTGCGACCGAGTCTCGCCCGCGGCCCGGGGGCCCGCACGTAACGGCGGGCGCGGCCGCGCCCGATTGCGCCGTCGGGGTGAGCGGGCGTCAGGCGTCGGGGCGGGCGGGGCGGGGCGGGCGGCGGGGTCAGTCCCGGCGGATCTGCCGCGAGTCCCCGAGGGCGCTCTCGATGCCCTGCACCATCCGCCACAGCGGTGCCCGGCGGCTGGCGACCAGCACCACCACGTCGTCGTCCTCCCCCGCCCCGGCGCCGTCGGACCCGGCGCCGGTACCGGCACCGCCGGCCCGCTCGCTCCAGGTGTCGGTGACGAAGGACATCGCGCGGTCCACCTCCGCCACCCAGTCGCTCTCGCCGCCCGAGCGCAGCCAGGTGCGCAGGGCGTGGTTGTGCGCGGCGACCACGGCGGCGGCGACCACGTCCGCCCGCAGCGGCCCGTCCGGGCGCCCGGCGAAACGGCCGCGCAGATAGTGCGCGAGGGTGTGCTCGTAGCGCCAGACGACGGACAGCTCGTAGGCGCGCAGGCCGGGGACCTTGCGGGTGAGCCGGTAGCGCTGGACGGAGAAGGACGGCTGCTCGGCGTACATCCGCAGGACCAGCCGGGCCGCGTCGCCGGCGTGCCGGACCGGGTCCTCCTCGCCGGTGCCGGACTCGAGGAACTCCGTCATGTCGGCCAGGCCGCGCTCGTGGTCGGGGAAGACCACGTCCTCCTTGGCCGGGAAGTAGCGGAAGAAGGAGCGCCGGCCGACCCCGGCCAGCGAAACGATGTCGTCGATCGTGGTCTGCTCGAAGCCGCGTTCCAGGAAGAGCTCGAAGGCGGCGGCGACCAGGGCCTCGCGCATCGCGGGCTTCGGGTGCCCGTCGTTCATGGGCTGGTCCTGCTCTTCCTTCTCGCTCATTCCCGGAACATAGCATCGGCCTCGAACACCGGACCGGCCGCGGACGGCCGGTCCCGGTGCCCGGGTCCGTCGGCGGGTTACGGCAGGTTGCGGGCCATCACGATGCGCTGGATCTGGTTGGTGCCCTCGTAGATCTGGGTGATCTTCGCGTCCCGCA
>NZ_JBHVER010000215.1:0-12895 GCF_042802195.1 Kitasatospora sp. NPDC057500
CGCCGGAACCCCGGCGACCGGGCCGCCCGCGTGCGTTCCCGCCCTACGCGGCGTACCCGAGCAGGGCCGGCGGTGCGCGCCCCACCGTGTCACCGCCGCGCCCGCTCGCGCCGGACTGTCGGTGCCCCGTGCGAGCATGCGGACCAGGACCCGTCCGCCGCCGACCGCGAGGTGCGCCCGCCATGCCCCAGCACGTCCCCGACCGCCTGGAAGACCTGCCCTACGCCGGCCACCTGACCCCGCACACCGGGCCGCTGCGCAGCGACGGGCGCTACGACACCGTCCACTTCGACGGCGGCGAGTACACCGACCAGTCGGGGGCCGGCGCGACCTTCCTGGAGTGCGCCCTCACCGGCGTCGCGCTCAGCGGCGTCAAGCTCCGCCAGGCCCGGTTCAACGAGGTCTGGGTGCAGGCCGGCCGCTGGGTGGCCTGCGACCTCGCCGACGGCGAGTGGCAGGACAGCGCCGTCGTCGGCGGCGTACTGGCCGGCATCTCCGCCCACGGATCGGCGCTGCGCCGGGTGGTGTTCCGCGGCTGCAAGCTGGAGGCGGTCAACCTGCGCGCCGCCGTGCTGCGCGACGTCGTCTTCGAGGACTGCCTGCTGCGCGACGTCGACTTCGGTGACGCGCGGCTCACCGACGTCACCTTCCCCGGCTCCACCCTGGAGGAGGTCCGGCTGCGTGGCGCCGCGCTGAGCAAGGTCGACCTGCGCGGCGCCGTCGGCCTCGGCCTGCCCGACGGCCACCAGGGCCTGCGCGGAGCCCTCATCAGCTCCACCCAACTCCTCGAACTGGCACCCCAGTTCGCCCAGGCCCTGGGGATCACCGTGAAGGACTGAGCGGCGCGGGCTCACAGCCCCCGGGGGAACCACGGATCGTGGACCTCCCGGGGCCCGTACGGCGTGAGCAGGGTCAGCGACAGCGGCGAGGCCGCGTACTCGGCCAGCAGCACCGCGCCGTGCCGGGTCTCCAGTTCGGCCTGGACCGGCACCCGCAGCCGGCTCAGCGCCCGCCGCAGTTGCAGCGCGTCGCGCCGGCTCACCGGCTGCGGCGCGCGCAGCACCAGCCGCAGCGGGCTCAGCGGGCCGGACACCGGTTCGCCGGTGGCCAGTTCGTAGCCGATCGCGCCGATCGGCCCCCAGGCCAGCCGGTGGTCGGTGATCAGCTGCCCGGCGAGCGGCAGCACCGTCAGCGCGGGGATCGCCGCGACCCGCTCGGGCGACAGCAGGGAGAGCCGTCCCGGCAGCTGTTCGGGGCGCAGCGCGCGGGCCACCGCCGCCCGGGGCGCCAGCGCGTCCAGCCGCTGCCCGCGCTGGGGGCCGCGCACCGTCACCGGCAGCCAGGTCTCCGGCGCGGCCGGCACGTCCCGGGTGCAGCGCACGGGGTGCGGGGTGTCCACGGGCGTGCCCGCCACGGTCGGCGCCCGTCCGACGGTCACCCAGGGGTGGGCGCGCAGCACCCGCCGCGCCCATTCCGGCAGCGGGCCGCCGCCGAGGGGGCGCAGCGAGCTGGGGCACTGCATCAGCAGCAGGTCGTGGACGCCGGGCAGCCGTCCGTCGAGCGCGGCCAGTGGTCCGACCAGCCGGCGAGGTCCGCCGTGCAGCTCCTCACTCGGACGGGGGACGCGGGGGCGGGCGGCGACGGTCACGGCGGGCTCCAGGGGTGGGATCGGGACCGGCTGACGGCTTCCACCCTCCTCCCGCCCCACCGGGAGGGCTACGGCCTTTCGGCGCCCGCGACCCGGGACCAACGGCTCAACCCGGCCCCGGCGCACCGGCCCGGACAGCGGGTGCGGGCAGCGGGTGCGGGCCGGGCGCGGCGGTGTGAGAGTGGGGGCAGTCCGGAATTCGCCCGCAGGAGGAGTCGAGGAGGAGTCATGGGCATCTTCGACAGGTTCCGCCACAGGACTCAGCACACCGCCGAGGAGACCAGGTCCACGCTCGGCGGGGGCGCCGAGCAGGACACCACCGCGATGACCGACGCCGCCCAGCGCGCCGCCCTGGCCCACGACGAGGCCGTGGACGCGTTCAGCGCCGAGACGGAGAAGGCCCGCGAGGTCCAGGAGTCGTCCGCGGCCCGCGAGCGGGAGGCCGAGGAGCGCGCCCGCCAGGACATGACCTCCGAGGGCGACCCCTGGGGCTGACCGGCCCGCACCCCGGCCTTCGGCCTTCTCACCGGTCCCGCGGCGGCAGCGCCGGCCGCCGCAGGTCCGGCCGCGGCGTGTCCGCCGGCGGCGGGACGGCGGCCGGCACGTCGTCCAGCAGCTCCAGCGCCAGCCGTACCGCGGTGACCAGCTCCGGGTACCGCCCGGCGGCCCAGTCCCGGGGCGCGCGGATCACGTGCACGTCCGGCTCGACGCCCCGGTTCTCCACCGACCAGCCGAGCCCGCCGGTGAACCAGGAGGCGTTCTTCGGCACCGAGATCTGCGTCCCGTCGCCGAGGGTGTGCCGCCCGGTCATGCCGACCACCCCGCCCCAGGTCCGGGTGCCGACCACCGGGCCGAGCCCGAGCAGCCGGATGGCGGCGATGATGACGTCGCCGTCCGAGCTGGTGGCCTCGTCGGCGAGCGCCACCACCGGCCCGCGCGGCGCGTCGCGGGGCCACCGCACGGGCTCCCGGCCGCGGCTGAAGTCCCAGGCCAGGACGCGCCGGGTGAGCTTCTCCAGGACCAGTTCGGAGACGTTGCCGCCGGCGTTGCCGCGCACGTCCAGGACCAGCGCGGGCTTGTCCAGCTCCCGCCGCACGTCCCGGTTGAACTGCGCCCAGCCGGAGCCGCCGAGGTCGGGGATGTGCAGGTAGCCGCACCGGCTGTCGCTGAACTCCCGGACCAGGGAGCGCCGTTTGGCCACCCAGTCCTGGTAGCGGATGGCCCGTTCGTCGGTGAGCGGGGTGACCGTGATCCGGCGCACGGCGCCGTCCGGGCCGCCCCGGCGCAGGGTGAGCTCGACGCTCGTCCCGCCGGTGCCGGCGAGCAGCGGCAGCGGTCCGCGCACCGGGTCGACGGGCCGCCCGGCGACGGCGAGCAGTTCGTCGCCGCTCCGGACGCCGTGGGTGGCGAGCGGGGCGCGGGCGCGCGGGTCGGAGGACTCGCCGGGCAGGATCCGGTCGACCAGCCAGCGCCCGTCGGGGGAGCGGTGGGCGTTGGCGCCGAGCAGGCCGAGCGGCTGCTGGGCGAGTGCGGGCCCCTCGCCGCGCCGGGACGGGGTGACGTAGGCGTGCGAGGTGCCGAGTTCGCCGAGCAGTTCGCGCAGCAGGTCGGCGAAGTCGTCGGGGCCGGCGATCCGCTCCAGCAGCGGTTCGTACTGGGCGGCCAGGGCGGGCCAGTCCAGCCCGCACATGCCCGCGTCCCAGAACTGGTCGCGCACGATCCGGACGGCCTCCGCGAAGGCCTGGCGCCATTCGGCGGGCGGGTGCACGGTGTGGGTGATCCGCCGCAGGTCGACGGTGGTGCCGGCGGACGGGGCGGTGACCGGGACGATCCGCAGGGTGCCGGCCGTGTAGACGGCCACCGAGCCGCCGTCACCGGAGACCGCGTAGCCGTCGAGCCGGTCGGCGAGCGTCGAGCGGGAGCCGCGGGCGAGGTCGAAGTACTCCAGGGCGGGGCGGCCGGAGGTGTCGTCGGGGTTGGTGAAGGTCTGCCCGAGGACGCCGGAGATCGGCCAGCGCAGCCAGACCAGGCCACCGCGCACGGTGTCGGTGGCCGAGTACTTGCCGGCGAGCACCGGGAAGGGGACCAGCCGCTCGCCGATGCCCTCGGCGTCCACCTCGACGGTGCCGTCGCCCCCGCCGTCGCCGTGCGGGGCGCCGTCCTCGGCGGGGGCGGCGAACGGGGACGGGGTGCCGGTGGTCAGCGGGACGAGGTAGGGGCGGCAGCCGAGCGGGAAGGAGAGGTCGCCGGTGTGCACGTCGTGCACCGGGTCGAAGCCGCGCCAGGAGAGGAAGGCCAGGTAGCGGCCGTCCCGGGTGAAGACGGGCTGCTCGTCCTCGAACCGGCCGTCGGTGACGTCGACGACCGGCGCGGGCGCGTCGGCGCGGGTGAGCCGGATGCGGCGCAGCGAGCGGCCGGCGGCCGGCTGGGACCAGGCGAGCCAGTGCGAGTCGGGGGAGAAGCGGGCGCCGGTGACCGGTCCGTGGCCGGAGGCGGCGAGTTCGCGCACGGTGCCGTCGGCGGCGGTGACCAGCAGCAGCCGGCCGTCGGAGGTGGTGGCGGCGAGGCGGGCGCCGTCGGGGGCGGCGGTGAGTTCCAGGACGCGGCCGATCCGGCCGGCGGCGAGCACCCGGTGGCCGTGCTGCGAGGGGGCGTGCTCGTGGCCGGGCAGCGGCACGACCTCGACCGCGTCCTCGCCCTCGGCGTCGGTGATCCAGGCGGCCTCGCCGGTGCGGCCGAGCACGACGGGCAGCCGGGTGCGCACGCCGGGGGTGTCGGCGAGCGCCCGGGCCGGCCCGTCGCGGTGGGTGAGCCAGTACTGGCTGCCGCGGACGGTGACCACCCCGGCCCGCCCGGTGGCGTCGCAGGCGAGGTCCTTGACGTGCGAGGCGGCGTTCACCTGGTAGGGGCGCCGGCCGGCCCGGGCGCCGCCGAGCGGGACGTGCAGCCGGCGCGGGGCGGGCGCGTCCAGGCCGTCGAGCAGCCAGAGGTCGCCGGCGTGCTGGTAGACGATCCGGACGCCGTCGCCGGCGGCCTCGCGGGCGTAGTAGGAGGCGTGGTCGGTGTGCCGGCGCAGGTCGGTGCCGTCGGGGCGGCAGGAGTAGAGGTTGCCGACGCCCTCGTGGTCGCTGAGGAAGGCGATCCGGTCGCCGTCGGGGGCGGTGACCGGCATGGGTGAGGCGAGGTGGCCGGGCAGGCCGGCGAGGATCCGCTCGCCGTCCACCCAGAGCCGGCCGGCGGCGCCGCCCCGGTAGCGCTTCCAGGCGGCGGGCTCGTGCGGGGCGGCGCCGGTGAGCAGCACGGTGTGGGCCGGTCCGGCCTGGGCGTCGCCGACCGGGCCCCAGGGCATCCTGCGGGTGGGTCCGCCGTCGGGGGGCAGGGCGTGCGCCCAGGTGTAGTGGCCGAAGGGCTCGTGGTAGGAGGTGACGGCGAGCAGGTCGCCGTCCGGCAGCCAGCCGCGCAGCCGGGTGTCCTGGCTGCCCCAGTGGCTGAGCCGGACGGCCTCGCCGCCGTCCGCGGGCGCGGCCCAGATCTCGGGGGCGAGGCTCTGCCAGGAGGTCCAGGCGAGGGTGCGGCCGTCGGGGGACAGCCGGGGGTGGCTGACCCGGGTGCGGTCGCAGCTGACCCGCCAGGCCCGGCCGGTGGTGTCGGCTCCGGGTTCGAGCGGGGCGATCCAGACGTCGTCCTCGGCGGTGAACGCCAACAGGCCCCCGCGCAGGTGGGGGTAGCGGAGGTAGCCGGGCGACGTCACCCTTCCATGCTTCGACGGGGCGTCACGCGCGGCAACCGGAGCGGCCCCGTCGGCCGTCGTCGCCGGGGCCGGAAGCAGGGCCGGACCGGGGCCGGAACCGGTCTGGACCATTGACACCGTACGGCCGGATCCACTTCAGTGGTCTAGTCCAACTCTGATGCCCGGCCGCGCCGTTCCCCCACCACCGGTGCGCGCCCAGGCATGCCCGGACGCCCCCACGACCGCGCCCTCCGCAAGGAGTCCCCCACATGCGCAGAACCCCCGTCACCCCCTCCTCGGCCCCCCGCCGCCGCTCGCGCACCGCGCTGGCCGCCGGCACCGCCTCGGCCGTCGCCGCGGCCACCATGGTCGGCCTCACCCTGGGCCTGGCGCCCAGCGCCTCGGCCGGCGAGTTCCTGGTCAACGGCGGCTTCGAGAGCGGCTCCCTCGGCCCGTGGAGCTGCGCCGCCGGCGCCGGCAGCGTCGTCACCGGCCAGGCCCACGGCGGCAGCTACGCGCTCGCCGCGGCCGCCTCGGCGGGCGACACCGCCCGCTGCGCGCAGACCGTCACGGTCGCGCCCAACACCACCTACACGCTCAGCGCCTACCTCAAGGGCTCGTACGTCTACCTCGGCGTGGACGGCGGCACCTCGACCTGGACGCCCGGCACCGGCGGCGCCTACCAGAAGCTGAGCACCACCTTCACCACCGGCGCCACCCAGACCAGCGCCACCGTCTACACCCACGGCTGGTACGGCCAGGGCACCTACTACGCGGACGACGTCTCGCTGGACGGCCCCGGCGCGCCCAGCCCGACCATCACGCCCACCCCCACGGTCACGCCCACCGTGACGCCCACGGTCACCCCGACCGTGACGCCCACCGTGACGCCCACGGTCACCCCGACGGTGACCCCGACCGTCACGCCCACCACGCAGCCCGGCTCCAAGTCCCTGGTCGGCTACCTGCACGCCAGCTTCGCCAACGGCGCCGGCTACACCAAGATGGCCGACGTCCCCGACTCCTGGGACATCATCAACCTCTCCTTCGGCGAGCCGACCTCGGTCACCTCCGGCGACATCCGGTTCAACCGCTGCCCGGTCACCGAGTGCCCGACCGTCGAGTCCGACGCCGACTTCAAGGCCGCCATCGCCGCCAAGCGCGCCAAGGGCAAGAAGGTGCTGATCTCGATCGGCGGCCAGAACGGCCAGGTCCAGCTCAACACCACCGCCGCCCGGGACGCCTTCGTCAGCTCCGTCTCGGCGATCATCGACAAGTGGGGCCTGGACGGCCTGGACATCGACTTCGAGGGCCACTCGCTGTCGCTCCAGACCGGCGACACCGACTTCAAGAACCCGACCAGCCCGGTCATCGTCAACCTGATCTCCGCGATCAAGACGCTCAAGGCCAAGTACGGCCCGAACTTCGTGCTGACCATGGCGCCGGAGACCTTCTTCGTCCAGCTCGGCTACCAGTACTACGGTTCCGGCCCCTGGGGCGGCCAGGACCCGCGGGCCGGCGCCTACCTGCCGGTCATCCACGCGCTGCGCGACGACCTCACCGTGCTGCACGTCCAGGACTACAACTCCGGCTCCATCATGGGCCTGGACAACCAGTACCACTCGATGGGCGGCGCCGACTTCCACGTCGCGATGACCGACATGCTGCTCAAGGGCTTCCCGGTGGCGGGCAACACCAACAACGTCTTCCCGGCGCTGCCCGCCTCCAAGGTCGCCATCGGCATGCCGGCCACCACCAACGCGGGCAACGGCTACGTCTCCCCGACCGAGGTCAACAAGGCCCTGGACTGCCTCACCAAGCTGGCCAACTGCGGCAGCTACGTCCCGAAGTCGGGCGCCCAGCCCGGCCTGCGCGGCCTGATGACCTGGTCGATCAACTGGGACCAGTTCGGCGGCCGGGAGTTCTCGAAGAACTTCGACTCCTACTTCCGCCGCTGACGGCCCGACCGCTGGGTGACGGGACCCGAACCCGTCACTCAGCGGTCCACCCGGACCGCCGCCAGGTACTCCGCGATCGCGTCCCGGTTGCGGGTCAGGCAGGCGATCCGCGCGCTCATCCCCGCCAACTCCCGCTCCAGGGTGGCGATCATCTCCGGCTCGGCGTCCTCGAAGTGGATCGCCCTCGGCGCGTTGAGACAGGGCAGGATCTGCTTGATGATCCGGGTCGGCAGCCCGGAGTCGAGCAGCCCCCGGATCTGCATCACCCGGTCCACCGTCGCGTCGTCGTACGCGCGGTAGCCGTTCGCACAGCGCTCGGCCGCGATCAGCCCCTGCTCCTCGTAGTAGCGCAGCAGCCGCCGGGACGCCCCGGTCCGCTCGGACAGCTCGCCGATCCGCATGTGGCCCACCTCACAGCCGGTCGCGTTGACCCTCACACCGATGTGAGCGTTTGAGCATAGCGGCCATGCGGACCTCCACACGGACCCCGGTGCCCGGCCCCACCGGGGCGCCGGCCACCCTGCCCCTGCCGGCCCTCCTCGCCCTCGCCACCGCCGTCTTCGTCACCGCCCTCACCGAGACCCTGCCCGCCGGCGTCCTGCCCGCGATGAGCGCCGACCTCGGCGTCGGCGAGTCCGCCATGGGCCAGGCCGTCACCGTCTACGCCCTCGGCACCGCCGTCACCGCCGTCCCGCTCACCGCGGCCACCTCCGGCTGGGGCCGGCGGCGCCTGCTGCTCACCGCGATGCTCGGCTTCGCCGCCGCCAACACCGTCACCGCGCTCTCCACCGACTACCCGCTCACCATGGCCGCCCGGTTCGTCGCCGGGGTCGCCGCCGGCCTCGCCTGGGCCCTGCTCGCCGGGTACGCCCGCCGGCTCGCCCCGCCCGGCCTCCAGGGCCGGGCCATCGCGATCGCGATGGCGGGTGCACCGCTCGCCCTGTCGCTGGGCGTGCCCGCCGGGACCTTCCTCGGCGAGGTGCTCGGCTGGTGGGTGGCCTTCCTGCTGATGACCGCGGCCGCCCTCGGCGTGACCGGCTGGATCGCCGCCGCCGTCCCCGAGGTGTCCGGCCGGGCCCGCGGCGAACGGACCCCGGTGCTGCGCGCCCTCGCCGTCCCCGGAGTCACCCCGGTGCTCGCCGTCACCTTCGTCCTCGTCCTCGCCCACACCGTCCTCTACACCTACATCGCGCCCTTCCTCGACCGGCGCGGCCTGGGCGGCGCCACCGGTGCCGTGCTGCTGGCCTTCGGCGCGGCCTCGCTGGCGGGCATCTGGTTCACCGGCGCGCACATCCACCGCCGGCTGCGCGCGCTCACCCTCGCCTCGGTCCTGCTGGTCGCCGCCGCGGCCGCCGTGCTCGGCGCGGCGGCCGGCAGCACCGCCGCGGTGTACGCCGCCGCCGTGCTCTGGGGGCTCGGCTGGGGCGGCGTCCCGACCCTGCTGCAGACCGCCGCCGGGGACGCGGGCGGCGGGCAGGCGGACGCGGCGCAGGCGATGCTGGTCACCCTGTGGAACGCGGCGATGGCCGGCGGGGGCGTGGCCGGCGGCCTGCTGCTCGACCGGCTCGGCACCGGCTCCTTCCCGTGGGCCGTGCTGCTCCTGCTGCTGCCCGTCCTCGCCGTCGTCCTCGCCGCCCGCACCCACGGCTTCCCGGCCCGCCGCCCCGGCGCCGCCCGGTGACCGCTCAGTACCCGCCGAGCGGGTCCGGGGACGACATCAGCCCGCCGCGGTAGGAGATGGCCACCGCCTGGGCCCGGTCACGGGCGTCGATCTTCGCCAGGATCCGCTTCATGTGGGTCTTCACCGTCGACTCGGCGAGCACCAGCAGCGCGGCGATCTCCCGGTTCGAACGCCCCTCGGCCGCCAGCCGCAGGACCTCCCGCTCGCGCGCCGTCAACTGGGCGAACCGGCTGTCCCGCGGCTGCGGCGGGGGCCGCTCGCCGCCCCGGCCGACCACCTGGGCGACCAGGTCCCGGGTGACCGCCGGGTCCAGCACGGACTCGCCCGCGGCCAGGGTGTGCACCGCGTCGATCAGCCGCTCGGCCGAGGCCCGCTTCAGCAGGAAGCCGGCCGCCCCGGCCCGCAGCGCCCCCCACACGTAGTCGTCGTGGTGGAAGGTGGTCAGCATCAGCACCCGGGTGGGCAGCCCGGCGGCGGTGATCCGCCGGGTCGCCTCCACCCCGTCGACCCCCGGCATCCGGACGTCCATCAGCACCACGTCCGGCAGCAGTTCCCGGCAGCGGGCCACCGCCGCCAGCCCGTCCGCCGCCTGGCCGACCACCTCGATCCGGTCGTCGGTCTCCAGCACCAGGGAGACCCCGGCGCGCAGCAGCGCGTCGTCGTCGGCCACCACCACGCGCACCCGTCCGGCCCCCACGGCGTTCACGGGACCGGCAGCTCGGCGCGCAGCCGGAACCCGCCCGGCTCGCCCGGCCCGTGCTCCACCCGGCCGCCGAGGACCGAGACCCGCTCGGCCACGCCCAGCAGCCCGCGGCCGGGCGCGTACCCGGCGGGCACGCCGTGCCCGTCGTCGCACACCTCGACGGCGAGCCGGCCGGACGCGCACCGGACGGTGACCCCGACGGTCCGGGCGTCCGCGTGCTTGACGGTGTTGGTGAGCGCCTCCTGGACGATCCGGTACGCCGACACGTCCAGGCTGCGCGGCACCCGGCGGGCGGCCTGGTCGATCCGCAGCCGCACCCTCAGCCCGGCCCGGCCGAGCCGCTCGGCCAGCCGCTCCAGGTCGGCGATCCCGGGCTGCGGAGCGGCGCCGTCCGCGTCCCAGTCGCCGGCGCCGCGCCGCAGCAGGCCGAGCATCCGGTCGAGGTCGTCCAGCGCCTCCCGTCCGGTGTGCTCCATCCCGGACAGCAGCTCCCGGGTGCGCTCCGGCTCCCGGTCGAGCAGCCGGCGGGCCGCCCCGGCCTGGACCAGCACCACGTTCAGGGTGTGGCCCACCGAGTCGTGCAGCTCCCGGGCCAGCCGGGCCCGCTCCTCGGTGACCACCTCCCGGTGCAGCAGCAGCCGGGCGGCCTCGCGCTGCTCGCCGCGCCGGGCCGTCCCGTAGCCGACCGCCCAGCCCAGCAGCCACAGGAACAGCACCCCGGTCGGGATGACGGGGTAGGCCCGGCCGAGGTCGGCGAAGTACGCGGCCATCCCGAGCAGGGCGGCGAACGGCCCGATCCAGGCGCGACGCCGGGGCGCGTACAGGCCGAGCGAGTAGAGGCCGACCAGGTCGGCGTACGGGGAGACCGGGCTGGGGAGCACGAACAGCGACTCCACCGACAGCGCGGCCGCCCCGACCAGGTACCCGGCCAGCGGCCTGGTCCGGCGCACCGCCAGCGGAGCGGCCACCCCCGTGCTCAGGACGAGGGCGAGCGGCAGGCCGCCGTGCAGCCCGTGTGCCATGCCGATCCGTTCGGCGGCCATCACCAGCAGGAACGCCCCGGCCAGGGCCACGTCCCGCCGTTCGGCCGGGACCGCCCGGAGCACGGCGAGCGGCGACCAGGGCGGCGGGGCCGCCGGGATCACCCGGGTGTGCGGCGGAGAACTCATGGCGGCTCCGGGGTCGGGGGTGGCCGCCGCGCGGTGCCGCGGGCGCACGGGCCGTACGGTAGCGGCGGCCGTCCGGGCGGCGCATCGCCCTGGTGGGGTATTGCGGGGCCGCCCGGCCGGGGTCCCGGGCCGTCAGGCCACCCCCGCAGGGGCAGGCCGCGGCACCCCGCCGGGCGGACGCGGGCGGGCCCCCGCGCTCCGTAGCGTCCGCACCATGAACGCTCCCGACCCGGCGGCCGTGACCGCCCCGTCCGCCTCCGCCGCCTCCGCCCCGTCCGCGCCGCGCCCCGGCCGGGCCCGTCGGGCGGGCTGGTGGACGGTCACCGTGCTCGCCTTCCTCACCGCCCTGTTCACCGCCCGCTACCTGACCCTCGACCCGGAGGTCTTCCTCGACCAGCAGCGCGCCGTCTACCTGGCCCACCGCGTCCCGCTCGCCCTGCACGTCGGCGGCGGGGTGCTGGCGATCCTGCTCGGCCCCTGGCAGTTCCTGCCCCGGCTGCGCGCCCGTCGTCCGGGACTGCACCGGCTGACCGGCCGGCTCTACCTGCTCGCCGTGCTGGCCACCGGCACCGGCGGCCTGCTGCTGGCCCCCCACGGGCTGGTCGGCCCGATCGCGCCGATCGGCTTCACCCTGCTCGCCGTCCTGCTGCTGCTCTCCTCGGCGCTGGCCTGGCGCTCCGCCCTGCGCCGCGACCTCGTCCGCCACCGGGCCTGGGCCACCCGGTCGTACGCGCTGGTCCTCGCCGCCGCCACCCTGCGGATCTGGCTGCCGGTGATGGACCTCGCGGGCGTTCCGTTCGACCAGGCCTACGCGGCCGTGGGCTGGACCTGCTGGCTGATCAACCTGGTGGTGGCCGAGCACCTGATCGGCCGCTTCCCGCGCCCCGCCGCCGCGCCGCCGGCCGGGTGACCCGCCACCGGCCCGGGTGTCGTGACGGCCTGTGGTCCGCCCGAATGCCATGACGGCCTATCATCCAGCAATGACCAACGCAGAGTTGATCCGCATCGTCTCCCGCTCCTCGCCGATGGCCCTCGCCCAGGTCGAGCGGGTCAGGGCCGAGCTGGCCGCCCTGCATCCGGGGGTGCGCACCGAGGTGGTCCCGGTGACCACCTCCGGTGACCGCTGGATGGGCGACCTCGCCCGGCTCGGCGGCAAGGGCGCGTTCACCAAGGAGGTGGACGCCGCGCTGCTCGCCGGCGAGGCGGACCTCGCCGTCCACTGCCTCAAGGACGTGCCCGCCGACCGCCCGCTGCCGGCCGGCACCGTGTTCGCCGCCTACCTGCGCCGCGACGACATCCGCGACGCGCTCGTCCACCCCGGCGGCCTGACCCTGGGCGAGCTGCCGCCCGGCACCCGGATCGGCACCTCCTCGGTCCGCCGCCGGGCCCAGCTCGCCGCCTCCCACCCGCACCTGGAGTGCGTCCCGATGCGCGGCAACGCCAACCGCCGGCTGGAGAAGCTGGCGGAGGGGGAGGCGGACGCGCTGCTGCTCGCGCTGTCCGGGCTGGAGCGGATCGGCGAGGCCGGCCGGATCACCGAGGTGCTGTCGCCCGACGCGATGTGCCCGCCGATCGGCGCCGGGATCCTCGCCCTGCAGTGCCGCGCCGAGGACACCACCACCATCGACGCGGTCACCGGCCTCGGCGACCATCCGACCTGGCGCGAGGCGAGCGCCGAGCGGATGTTCCTGCACGTGCTCCAGGGCCACTGCAACTCGCCGATCGCCGGCTACGCCCGGGCCGAGGCGGACGGCCGGCTCTCGCTGCGCGGCCGGGTCTTCACCCCGGACGGCAAGCAAGTCCTGGACGCCCACGAGTGGGCCGGCGCACTGAGCCCGGAGGACCTCGGCACCGCGACCGCCCTCGCCCTCAAGCGGCAGGGCGCCTCCGAGCTGATCGCCGCCATCCCGCACTGACCGGCGACCCCCGGGGCGGGAAGGCCGGGGGAGGGCCGGGGGAGGGGCCGGCCGGAAACGCCGGAAGGCCCCTCGCTCTCACGAGGGGCC
>NZ_JBHVER010000216.1:0-12743 GCF_042802195.1 Kitasatospora sp. NPDC057500
GCCCGGCAGCGCGCCGGGCGGCCGACGTGTGACTGCGCCGTCATCGTTCCTGCTGAACCTGGATAGGCTTGTGCCGCACTCAATGTGAAGCACCACGAAAGCCCGATATGCCGGTTTCCCAGCAAGTTGCAGAATCCCGCGCCGCTGCCGCGTAAATCCGCAGCTCACGAACTCTGCTCCCCGCACACGCGGGGATGGTCCCGACCGGAGCGCCGTCACGGGTGAGTACTGGGTCTGCTCCCCGCACATGCGGGGATGGTCCCGCCCGTACGGCCATGTCCGCGCTGCGGGACGACTGCTCCCTGCGTACGCGGGGATGGTCCCCAGCGCGGCGAGTACGAGGGTGAGACCGCCGGCCTTTCCCCGCGTGCGCGGGGATGGAGTACTGGTCAATGGTCTGCGTCAGCCCAAGCGGCACAGCCGGCGGGCGATCATGATGAGTGGACAGGTGGCGCCACAATGCCCGCCGTGGAACTCTCCGGCTGTGCCCGATCTGCCCGGACGAGCCAGCCGCCCGGTTGGTACTCCCGTCGGTCATCGACGAGATCGAGCTGGGCAGCAGAGGCGTCCGCTACTCATCGAGTCCTTCGAGACGGCGGGCGCTTTTGATCTCGTGGAGTCTGGCCGCCGTCATCGGGGTCCACTCCCTGCTCTGTCCAGTGGCATTGAGGGCTTCTTCGACCTCGCTGAGCTTCGCCGGGGGCAACACGCCCGCCCGCTCGATCAGGTCGCCCCGGGACACGGTGGTCAGCCAAGTGCATGGAGTGAAGCCTGGACGCGGGAACGCGAGCCGCAGTACGCCTTCGAAGGGCAGTCCCTCCAGGGGGCCTACGGCCACTTCAACGCCGAGGCCACTGATGTCGACGCCCGCTGGAGCGACGACCTGCATCGCTTGGAACGCGGATGACTCCTCGTCGGACAGCAGCACGACCGGCCGTCGCTCGTCGAAGTCGACCCACCAGACTTCGCCGCGTTGCATGGGTCCTCCTGGCATGAGCCGGCGGGTGAACGCTGCGTGCCCCGAGTGGGACACGGAAGGGGTGCGGCCCCGGCTTCGCTCATCGTGACCGAGGCGCGGTGAAGCCTGAAGATCATGCGGTGGCCGCAGGTTACAGCGTAGACCCTGCCGGTCGGCAGAAGGCGTCAAAGGTACTGACGGGCCGGACTGCGGGCCGGGTCGCGCGGGTTGAGCCCCGGCGCCAGGTCAGGGATTTGGTGCTGGGGCTGTTGCCAAAGGGCCTCGCCCACTACGTCTTCCGGTTGCCGGACGAGTCTCCGGAACACAGCGACCAGCGGCTCCAGATTCTGGACGAGCTTGAGACGGACGTCGCGCGGTGGCTACGGGTCACCGGGCGGGGCAACGTCGGTAGCCGCGAGACGCCACGCCAAGGGCATGCTCGGCTCGCAAAGCAGGATGCGCCCGTCCACCGTCCCGAGGAGCAGCAGGCCGGGTGCGGGCGCGGTGAGGGAGAGCGCCACCGTCGGGACGCCGTCGACCATGAGTCGCGTGCGCCAGCGCAGCGCGCCGTCGGCGGCGTCGAGGGCGACGACCTCGCCCGAGAGGAGCGCGGCGAAGACGGTCCCGCCGTCGCTGTCGAGCGCCGTGACGGGGGCGTCCGCAGGAAACACCCACTGCAGCAGGCCGTCCGGGAAGCGGCGGCGGGCGACGAAAGCGGGTGCGGGCGTCGGCCCGCTCGCGTCGTGGGCCTCACCGGCGTGGACCAGGGCGTCGCCCGTTCCGTCGCTCCCCGCGACTCGGACGGCCGGGCCGTCCTGGTCGAGCGGGAACAGCCGGAGGACCGCCGATTCGTCGCCCTCGCGCTTCGCGGGGTCGACGGTGGCGACCCACCCGTCCTGGAGGAAGAGCAGTTCGGGGCTGCGCCGGACCGCGAAGTGCACGTCGGCGGGCTCGTGGCGGCCGACGGACTGCGGGCCGTCGAGGGTGCTGCCGTCGGCCAGGAGGATCCGTTCGATGGTGCTCGGCACCTTCTCCCAACCGACGCGGGGCAGATTGACCCAGGCGGACGTCTGGTCGGGCGAGACGTGGATCTCGCGCCCGCCGTCGACATCGGGAACCGACCACGCCAACTCGCCCGACGGCAGCCGGCTCTCCAGCTTCGTCCCTTCGAGCGTGGCCAGCACCCGGCCGTCGTCCAACGCCTCCACTGCCCGCACCTGCCGCCGGGGCGACCATGCCGCGCCGTGCGCGTCGGCGAGCGCGGAGAGCGTCTCACGGGCGGCCTGCTTGGCGCCCTCGGGGCGGCGCGCGGCCTTGACTCGCGGGCCTCTGAGTTCCTTGTACGAGACGCTGCGGGGAGCGATCCGGCGCCAGTCGTCGCGTTCGATGACGGGGGCGAAACCGTGGGTCTGGGGGCGGGCGTCCGCGCGGTCGTCGGGCGGGGCCACGACCAACTCCAGTGCGCGGCCGTCCTCCCGCCAGCGCACCCGGCGGACCTCGCGGTGGCTCTCCAGCACGGGGATGGCGGCACCGCTCTCCAGATCGGCGATCAGGAGTTCACCTTCGTACAGGTAGCCGCCGTCGTACGCGCCGGTGCCGATGGCGAGCAGGGGGAGGTGGGGGTGGAGGGCGAGGTCGAGCACCGGCCAGTGGGTGTGGATGAGGTGGCGGCAGCGGAGGTCGTCCAGTCCGTAGACGCCGACGCGGTAGCCGCGCCAGCGGTCGAAGGACCGGCCGGCCCAGTCCAGTCTGCCGACACCGCCCCCGACGGCGACCAGCCCTCGCACGTCATCACGGACGACGGCGTTGGGCTTCCCGACCTCGGCGAACGGCCCGCCGCCGAGAATCCGACGAATGGGCAGGGGGTCGTCAGGCATGGGGCGGTCCTCCGGGCGGATCGTCGGCTCATCCTTGCACGGGGGCAGGCCCGGGTGGGGAGGGGGCGTTGCGTAGGAAGTCGGCCGGTCCGACTTCCTACTCCGCTGCCGTGTCGGCGTGCCGAGGTGGGACTCCGGCCGCAGAGCGCGGTCAACCAGCACCCGATGGCGGCCGCTACCGGCCGGGAGGCAGTTGGATACGGTGAGCCTGAGCGAGCCAGCCGGCGAGGCGGAGGATTGCCCGAAATGCCCAAATCGGCGAAAGTTGCAGATTCTCGCCCCCGCGCCGTCTAAACCCGCAGGTCACCGACTGCTCCCCGCACACGCGGGGATGGTCCCAGTCAGCTCAAGCTGGACGCCGCGCACGACCACTGCTCCCCGCACACGCGGGGATGGCTTCGGTGGCCTGTGCTGTGGGAGCGGTGGAGCGGGCGTGGAGGTGTGTGGCTGCGCGGGGTGGTGTGGGGATTCACAAGCTGGTTGATGTGGCGTCAAAGATGGTGGGTAGAAAGAGGAATGGGCACGTGCTAACTTTTCTTGGCATGTGCTGGGTGTTGCGATGAAGACGTCGCCGCCGACAGGCGATGAGCTCGTGCTGATGCTGGCGACGCTTGCCAACTCGCACCGCCTGCGGGTTGTCGCCGTGCTGGTCGCCGGGGGGCGGGCGTATGTGAGCCAGTTGGCCCGGGAGTTGGGGATCAGTCGGGCGTTGCTCCAGGTTCACCTGAAGAAGCTGGAGGCGGCCGGGCTCGTGTCGGCGCAGATGGAGATCTCACCGGAGGGGAAGGCGATGAAGTTCTACGAGGTGACACCGTTCGCGGTGTATCTGACGCCGGAGTCGATCGCGGCCGCGATACCGACGCTGACCGGCGGCGGGGAGAAGGGGGTTGACGGGTGAGCGGGTCCGACTGGACGGAGGTCGTCGGGGCGCTGGGCCTGTTCCTCCTGGTCACGGTGGTACTCGCGGTGGTGGTCTGGCAGTTCGGTGCCACCTACCGGGCCAAGGCGCTCCTGGCGCGTGAGGGCGAGTACCGCAGGCTGGCCGAGGCGGCCGTCGGGGTCCAGCAGGATACCGAGCGCCAACTGTCCGACGTGAGGCAGCGGTTGGCCTCCCTGGAGAGGATTCTCAAGGAGGTCGAGTAGAAGCGCTGCGATTCACCGAGAGCTGGGCCGCCGAGCGGCAACTCGGCGGCCCCGGTTCGGAAGGCATCTCCCTCGCCGACAGGCGAGTTTTCCCTGGACAAGCACCTCCACCTCAAGGAGAGCAGTTCATGCTGCGCAAACGCAAACCGGAAGCAGCCGCGGGCGGGGTCGTGGAAGCCGTCGTCGGCTGGTCGGTCCGCCACCGGGCCCTGGCGGTCACCGGCTGGCTGGCCCTCGTCGTCGCCGCCGTCCTTTCCAGTGCGCTGATCGGCGGGCGTGACGCCCGCTCGTCCGACCCCGGGGGCGCCGGGAAGGCCCAGCGGATCGTCCGTGCCGAGGACGCCGGCGACTCCGTTCGGGAGAACGTGTTGATCCAGGAACGCGAGGGCGGCGGCAGTCCGGCGTTCCTGGCGAGCGCAGAACTCATGGACGCAGCACGGGACTTGGTGGCGAAACTGGAGCACACCGGCGAGGCCGTGCGCGACATCGGTTCGCCTCTGGGCGGCCCCTACGGCGGCCCCGACGGCGGGCGCTGGATCTCACGGGACGGCCGCTCCGGCCTCGTGACCTTCGAGCTCGCCGGACCCGTCGAGCACCGGAAGCAGAACTACCGCGCGGTCCTCGACGCCGTACGGACGACCCAGGACGACCATCCGCAGCTGCGGATCGTCCAGGCCGGCGACCGCAGCCTCAACGCCGTCGTGGACGAGGCGATCAAGGACGACTTCAAGCGCTCCGAACTCACCTCGCTGCCGCTCACCCTGGTGATCCTGCTCCTCGTCTTCGGTTCGCTGATCGCCGCGGGCATCCCGCTGCTGCTGTCGGCGACGGCCGTCGTCGCCGCCTTCGGCCTGCTCCAGGCCGTCGGCAAGGTGGTGCCGGTCAACAGCGCAGCGTCCTCCATCGTGCTGCTCGTCGGCATGGCCGTGGGCATCGACTACTCGCTCTTCTACCTGCGCCGCGAGCGCGAGGAACGGCTCGCCGGTCACGACACCCGGCAGGCGCTCGCGATCGCGGCCCGCACCTCCGGCCACGCCGTGGTGGTGTCGGGGCTCACCGTGATGGTCTGCGTGTGCGGCCTCCTGTTCACCGGGCTGGACGTCTTCAAGGGGCTGACCGTCGGAACCGTGGTGGTCGTGGGCCTGACGGTGGTCGGCTCCGTGACGGTGCTGCCCGCGCTGCTGGCCGCCCTCGGCCACCGGGTGGACAAGGCCCGAATCCCCTGGTTGGGCCGGCGCCGGACGGAGTCGCGCGAGTCGCGCACCTGGTCGGCCGTGGCCCGTGCCGTCGTGCGGCGCCCCGCGCTGACCGGCGGCGTCGCCGCACTCGTCCTGCTCGTGGCGGCGCTGCCCGCGCTCGGCATGCACCTCCAGGACCCGGCCACCACCGACAGCCTGCCGCGCAGTGTCGCCCCGGTGGACGCCGCAGTGCGCATGAACGAGGCGTTCCCCGGCGCGTCGAGCCCCGCCCGGGTCGCGATCGCGAGCCGCGACGGCGGGAACGTCGACACCCCCGCCGTGCGCGCGGCGGTCACCGCTCTGCACCGGGAGGCCGCCGTCCCCGGCAGCGGCATCGCCGAGCCGATCACCGCGGTGCCGGTCGGCGACGCGCTGGTGGTGCGGGTGCCGCTGGTCGGCAACGGCGGCACCGACGACACGTCGAACCGGTCGCTGGAGAGGCTCAGGGGCTCGCTGCTCCCCGCCACCCTCGGCGAAGTGGCGGGCGTGGACTACGCGGTGGGCGGCAAGACGGCGCAGCCGTACGATTTCGCCGAGCGGCTGAAGGGCCGGACCGGCGCCGTCTTCGCCTTCGTCCTCGCCCTGGCCTTCGTGCTCCTGGCGGTCGCCTTCCGGTCCTGGGCGATTCCGGTGGTTTCGATCCTGCTCAACCTGCTCTCGATCGGCGCGGCCTACGGCGTGCTGACCTGGGTGTTCCAGGACGGGCACCTGGAGTCGGCGCTCGGCTTCACCTCGTACGGGGGTGTGGTGGCGTGGCTGCCGCTGTTCATGTTCGTGATCCTGTTCGGGCTGAGCATGGACTACCACATCTTCATCCTCAGCCGGATCAGGGAGCGTTGGGCGAAGGGCGCCCGCGCGAAGGACGCGATCGTGGGCGGGGTCGGCGGCAGCGCGGGGGTGGTGACCAGTGCCGCCGCCGTCATGACCGCCGTGTTCACGGTGTTCGTGAGCCTGACGGCTGTTGAGTACAAGATGATGGGTGTCGGTATGGCGGTGGCGATCCTCGTCGACGCGACCGTGGTTCGCGGTGTGCTCCTGCCCGCCGCCATGGCCCTGCTGGGCGACACCGCCTGGTCGGCCTTCGGGCGCGGGCGGAGCGGATCTCAGGAGACGAAGGCGGCGGAACGCACTCCGGAACCGGTCGGTGCAGCGGGGTAGTCGCGCGTTTCGAGGACGGGGCAGGGATTCGGCCCGGCGCGCCATCGTACGGCGCGCCGGGCGCTCGCCTTGCGTCAACGGGCAGGGCCTCGGCCGTGGCCGGACGGCCCCGTACGCTGCGTGCCACAAGACCACCGGGTGATCGCGTTATAGGAGCATGGAGCACATACTGGCGGCCGGGCCGGGAGCGTCGCCGCCCGACTTTCCGGCCTTCGTGGCGTCGCGCGGGCGGCAGCTGCTGCGGACGGCGTTCCTCCTCACCGGGGGTGACGCGCATCTCGCCGAGGATCTCGTCCAGGAAGCACTCGGGCGGGTGTTCGTGAAGTGGCGGCGGATCTCGAAGATGGCGAACCCGAGCGGCTACGCGCAGACCGTTCTCGTCAACACCTTCCTCTCGTACCGCCGTCGGCGCAGCAGCACCGAGCGGGTCACCGACGTCCTGCCGGACGTCGCCGTCGTCGACCCGGACCCAGCCCTCCGCCTCACCCTGCTGCGCGCGCTCGCGGAGCTGCCGCCGCAGGACCGGGCGGTGCTGGTGCTGCGCTTCTGGGAGGACCGGAGCGTGGAGGAGACAGCGGCGGCGCTGCGCCTGAGCAGCACCGCCGTGCGCTCGCGCAGCAGTCGGGCGCTGGCCCGGATGCGGGGCGCGCTGGGGGCGGAATCGGCCGGGACGATGGGGAAGGCGGGGTGGCGTCATGCCGGTTGAGGAGGAGTTCGAGGCGGAGTTCGCCCACGCGCTGCGCGGGGCGGCGGCGCTCGCGCCGGACGACGCGTTGTTCGGCCTGGCGGCCGGCGCCGAGCGCCGTGGCCGGCGGCGGCGCGGGCGGCGGCGGGCCGCGGTGGCCGGCGCTGTGGCGGCGGTGGTGCTGGTGGCCGGGGGTGCGGGCGTCCTCGGCGGGGGTGCGGGGGCGGGTCTGTTCGGCCCGGCGGCCGGGCCGGTGCAACCGATGACCGCCGAGGAGGTGGTGCAGCTGGTGACCGGGTTGCTGCCGCCCGGGTCGGTGCAGTCGAAGTTCGCGGAGGCGCCCGGCGACTCGAAGGCGTCACGCGGCGAGTACCGGAACTTCGGCGCGCTGGAGTTCGACGACGGCAAGGGCGCGAGCGTGATCACCTACAGCGTGGAGCGCGGCACGCAGCGCCCCGACGAGGCGGCCCGCTGCTCGGATCCGTTCACCACGCCGCAGGACTCCTGTGAGCGCGCCGAACGCCCGGACGGCTCGGTCGTGGTGATCGACAAGCGGCGGGACAGCAACGTCCCCGACCAGCGCCAGTGGCAGGCGACGTGGGCCGCGCCGGACGGCACGGTGGTCCGCATCACCGAGTACAACGGGCAGCCGGCCACCCCGAACCGGGCGGAACCGCCGCTGGACGCCGAGCAGTTGATGTTGGTGGCGTCGTCACCGGCGTGGGCGCGGGTGGTCGCCGCGCTCCAGGCGAACCCGAAGGCGCCCAAGGTGCCCGAAGTTCCCAAGGCACCGTCCGCCCCGGCGGCCCCGTCGGCGGCGGAGCTGCTCGCGACGCTCACCAGGCTGCTCCCGCCGGGCGCGACGGCGGCCGGGGCCGACGAGCAGCACGCCACGCTGACGGTCACGGCCGAGGAGCGGACCAGCAAGGTCTCGGTCCTCGCCGAACCGGCCGGGGAACAGGGGCGGAAGGCCAGGAGGAGCTTCGAGGAGGGCCTGCCGACCCCGCTGGAGGTACGGGAGCAACTGTCCGACGGCACACTCGTCGTGACCAACCGGTTCGGCAACGGCAAGACCGCCACCGACCCGCTGCTGCACTGGACGGCCGAGGTGTACTACCCGGACGGCCGGAGCGTGAAGCTCTACGAGTGGAACGGCGAGAACGGCTACGACTTCCGGCCCGGCGAGCCGGCCCTCTCGGTGGACCAGCTCAAGGCCGTCGTCCTGGCGCCGGACTGGAGGAGGTGACCGCCTGCCGGACGGGGACCCAGCGCCTCGTGGGCCGCGGTCATGGCGGTCACCGCAGTGCACAGGGCGCTGCGGAGGAGCGGTCCGGCGCCTCAGCGGGGGATGCGGTGGTGCCACTCCTTGGTGAAGACGACGTTGCCCGCCTCCTCCGCCCGGATCTGGGTGTGGGCGAGGAGGTGGGTGGGGTCGCAGCGGAGTTCGGTGCGGGTGTGGACGGTGGTGTCCCAGCCGGCGGCGGGGCGTTCGAGGCGGACGGTGCGGTCGGTGCGGGCGCGGGCGCTGAGGGGGGTGGCGGTGAGGACGCGGTAGGCGGTGACGGTCTGCTCGGCGCGGACCAGGCCGTCGGGGTGGGTGCGGGTGCCGTCGGTGGCGGGGGAGAGTTCGGTGCGCCACTCGCGGCGGCCGACGTCGTGGACGGCGACGCGTTCGGGGTGGGCGGTGAGCGGTTCGGTGAGCTGGAGCGGGGGCGGGAGGGGGAGGGTGGGGGAGCGGAAGACGATGTCGTCGCCGTGGGGGGCGGGGCGGCGGACCGGGAGGGTGAGGGCGGAGCGGGAGGGGTCGAGGGCGAAGCCGGACGGTTCGGGGCCGGGCCAGATCCACGGCCAGTAGGTGCAGGAGAGCGCGAGCCGCAGGCGGTGGCCGGTCGGGACGGTGGCGCCGGTCGGGGCGAACTCCACGGTGGTGTCGGCCTGGGCGGCGAGGGCGCGGACGCCGCGGGTGAGCAGCGTCGACGTGCCGTCCGGGGCGACGGCGCACAGGCGGGCGGCGACCAGGGCGGGGCCGGCGCCCGGGTTCAGGTGCAGGGCGAGCGACGGGGTGCCGAGCAGGTCCAGGGGCTCGGGCAGCGGCCGGGAGTCGAAGGAGACCGAGCGGCCGTCCTCCTCGCGCTGGTCGGGCGGCTGGTCGGCGGGGCGGCCGAGCGGGACGTGGGCGCCGGCGTCGAGGCCGGTGTGCTGGGGCGAGCGGACGTGCACCCAGCGGTCCTCGGAGGCGGTGCCGGCGGTGCTCAGCGGGCCGTCGAGGCCGTAGTGGACCTCGCGGACCCCGGGGGAGGGCCAGGGGTCGTCGCCGCACCAGTGGTCGGTGCGCCAGCTGCGCAGGGCGGGGGCGGCGAGGGCGCCGGCGTCGATGTCGCGCAGCCAGTGGTCGTACCAGCGCAGGGCCTCGGGGAGGACCTCGTCGGGCAGGCCGTGCGGCCAGGGGCCGAGGACGGCGCGGACGGGGACGGCGGCGGACCCGGCGGCGGCGAGGGCGAGGACGGCGCCGGCGGACGGGTCCGACCAGCCGGCGACGGCGAGGGTGGGGACGGCGGCGGGACCGGCGGGCGGCGGGTCGGCGGTGAGCCAGTCGGCGAGCGGCGGTTCGAGGGCGTCGAGCCGGGCCAGCCACATCGCCCGCCACTCGTCGCCGACGTACCGGGGGTCGGGCGGGCGGGCCGCGTCGGCGATGCGGTCGGTGGCGCGGGTGTGGCCGCCGGCGGCGAGGACGGCGCCGCCGAGGCGGTGCGGGCCGTCGGGGCAGACGACGACCGCCGCGTGGACGGCGTCCGGGGCGAGGGCGGCCAGGCGCAGCGCGGTGTCCCCGGCGGCGCCGGTGCCGAGCAGGCCGACCCGGCCGCTGCACCAGGGCCGGGCGGCGAGCCACCGGACGACCTCGGCGCCGTCGGCGGCGAGACCGTCGTGGGAGGACGGGACGCCGCCGGAGTTGCCGTGGCCGCGGGCGTCGACCCGGATGGCGGCGTGGCCGTGGCCGGCGATCCAGGGGTGGCGGCGGGCGTCGTCGGTGGCGGTCCAGTCGGTGAGGCGGTCGGTGGAGTACTCCAGGACGACGGGGACGGGCTCGTCGGTCACCGGGCGCCAGAGGCGGGCGCACAGCTCGGTCCCGTCGGGGAGGGGGACGCGCAGGTCCTCGC
Organism: Kitasatospora sp. NPDC057500; assembly: GCF_042802195.1. NCBI lineage: Bacteria > Bacillati > Actinomycetota > Actinomycetes > Kitasatosporales > Streptomycetaceae > Kitasatospora > Kitasatospora sp. NPDC057500. Next base: position 10,218 of record NZ_JBHVER010000216.1, read on the forward strand.
GGGTGGTGCGGTAGGGGTACGAGGGCATGGCCGCTCCATCGGGTCCCGGTCGCCGGTGCGGATCACTGCGGTCGGAGCAGGTGGCGAAATCGTTGGCTGCGGATCATTCCGACAGTAGGGGAGGAAGCGGGCGCGCGCCCGGCGAGGGGCCGCCGGGAGCGCGCGGGTGACGGGGGAGGCCGTCAGGCCTCGCTCAGCCAGGCGGTGGCGTTGAGGGCGAGGGCGGCGTTGGTGCCGGCCGGGTCGTTCCAGCCGTCGTGCAGGTTGTTGTTCGGCTGTCCGGTGTCGTCGTCGGGCGGTGAGCTGTCGCCCCAGGCGGCGATCCGGCCGTCGCCGAAGGTGCTGGTGACGAAGAAGGCGCCGGTGTTCCCGGAGAAGCCGGGCCGGTAGACGATGCCCTTGACCTCCGGGTTGTCGGCCGGATCGAGGGTGAAGGTGGTCCCGGCGCGGATGATCGAGCCGGTGACTGTGCCGAACGGGCCGTGCAGCACCGGGTCGGCCGGGTCGTCGACGGCGCGCGGGTTCTCGTTGGGGATGTTCGCGAGGTCGACGCTGAACCCGAAGGGGTCGGTGTTGTCGACGCCGTTGTTCGTGAAGAGGTCGTTGATGATCGCGGGCGAGTCGATGCCGTCGTTGTTCCGGTCGCTCATGGTGTGGTCGACGATCACGAACAGCCCTCCGCCCTCCTGGACGAAGTGCATCAGTGCGGCTTTCTCGTCCGCCGAGAACCGGATGTTCGGTTCGGGGATCACGACGGTGTCGAAGTTGGCGAGGTCCAGCGGGGCGTCGGTGCCGAAGGTGAACGTGCCGCCGGGCGGCAGGGTCTTCAGGCTGTACTCGCCGGTCTGCTGGAGGGCGATGCCCCAGGAGGACAGGGCGCCGGTCCAGTTCTTGTCGGTGGTGGGTGCGGGGTTCTGGGCGAGCGGGTCGGGCTGGGCGGTGGAGATGATCCAGTCGGCGTTGCCGGCGGTCTCGGCCTTGCTGTTGTCGAACAGCACCCGGTGGGTCTCGGCGGCCGAGGCGGCGGGCGTGACGGGGGCGCCGGGCGCCGTGAGGCCGACGGTGACTAAGGCCGCTGCGAGCAGTGCGGCGGCCGTGCGCAGGCGGGACATGAGCGGTACCTCCCGGGGGACGAGCGCGCGGGAGGTGAGGCCGGTACTCCCATCATCCTCCCGTTCGTCCGCCACCCGGTGACCAGTTCGTAATTGCGCATGACTTGCAACTAATTGCGAGCAGAAGGAAAGATGGCCCAGCTCCGAGGGCCGGACGACCGGCCGGAAGACCTCGCGGAGCTCCGACGGCCTCATGAAAGGACCCCCGATGACCGGCCCCCGCTGGCGCGACCGGCTCACCCGTGAGGAGTGGATCCGCCTGGCAGGCATGGGCGGCTTCATCCTCGCCCTGCACGTGATCGGCTGGTTCACCCTGCTCGCGCTCGTCGCGCCCGAGCACTACGACGTCGGCGGCCAGGTCTTCGGCGCCGGCATGGGTCTCACCGCGTACACCCTCGGCATGCGGCACGCCTTCGACGCCGACCACATCGCCGCCATCGACAACACCACCCGCAAGCTGATGGGCCAGGGCAAGCGGCCGCTGTCGGTCGGCTTCTGGTTCTCGCTCGGCCACTCGTCCATCGTCTTCGGCCTCTGCGCGCTGCTCGCCTTCGGCATCCGCTCGCTGGCCGGCCAGATCGAGTCGGACGACTCCACCCTGCACGAGACCACCGGACTGATCGGCGTCACCGTCTCCGGCACCTTCCTGCTCGCCCTCGGCCTGATCAACCTGGGCGCGTTCAACGGCATCCTCAAGGTGTTCCGCCGGATGCGCGAGGGCGAGTTCGACGAGGCGGAGCTGGAGGCGCAGCTGGAGAAGCGCGGCTTCATGAACCGCATCCTCGGCCGGGTCACCAAGGCCGTCACCAAGCCCTGGCACATGTACCCGGTCGGCCTGCTGTTCGGTCTGGGCTTCGACACCGCCACCGAGGTGTCGCTGCTGGTGCTGGCCGGCGGCGCGGCGGCGTTCCAGCTGCCCTGGTACGCGCTGCTGGTGCTGCCGGTCCTGTTCGCCGCGGGCATGAGCCTGCTGGACACCATCGACGGCTCGTTCATGAACTTCGCCTACGAGTGGGCGTTCTCCAAGCCGGTCCGCAAGATCTACTACAACCTGACCGTCACCGGCCTGTCGGTCCTGGTCGCCCTGGTCATCGGCTCGATCGAGCTGATCGGGCTGCTCGGCGAGAAGCTGGACGTCACCAGCGGGCCGGTCGCCTGGATCGGCGGGCTCGACCTCGACCTGGTCGGCTACGCCATCGTCGGCCTCTTCGTGCTGACCTGGGCGGCGGCGATCGCCTACTGGAAGTTCGGCAACGTCGAGGAGAAGTGGTCGGCCGGGCTCACCGCCCCGGCGGCCGACAAGGCCGAGTAGGCCGAGCAGGCCGAGCAGACGCAAGCGCCGCACGGGCCGCAAACGCTGCACGGGCCGAGTGGCGCAAGACGCGGGCCGGCCGGCCCGGGGGGTTCCCCGGGC
>NZ_JBHVER010000217.1:0-12612 GCF_042802195.1 Kitasatospora sp. NPDC057500
TCGGGCGGTGACGTTGACGAACTTCGGTTGGGCCCGTCCGTCCGGCAAGCGGTCACACTTCGGTGAGACCGGTCAAACTTCGTTGAGACGGGTCACAGTGTCCTCCGACAGGCGATCGTGATCGATTGCCAAGCGATCTTGACCGGTTGAAGGTGCGCTGCCGCCGGTGCCGTCGCGTGAGTGCGGGAGCCGCCGAGCGGCTGCTTGCCGTGCGGGCGGACCGGCTCCGATCACCATCTCGCGATGTCGGGGCCGACCCTGGGCAGGGCCCAGGGCTCCACCGTGCCCGTGACCAGGTCGGCAAGGAACTGGACGGCTCCGCCGGTGTAGTGCCACCAGGCGGAGCTCCGCGAGGCGACCGTGACCGTCCACTCCTGCGGCCCGGCAGGACCGGTGGCCCACAGGAAGAGGTCGCCCTGGTTCGAGCCGGCCCAGGGAAGCAGCCCGCCCGGCGCGGGGAAGGGGTGGAACGGCGCGGCGAGGCTCGCCTCTGAGCACAACTCCTCCAGATCCTCCAGCGATCCGCGCGCACCCTCCACCCAGAGCTGCTCGTGGCCGCGCTCCGGCCCGCCGAAGCCGAGGAAGCCTCCCAGGCCGAAGGTCGGGTAGAGCTCGCGAAGGAGCTTGAAGTCCTCGGGCAGGGCAGTACCCAGGCCGGCCTCCACGAGCCGCCAGTCGACGCGTCTGGGCTCTGGCAGGCGCAGAGCCGCCAGGCCCGGAACTGCGCTCTCCAATGCGGCGACCGCCTCCGCAGGATCGGTCAGTCGGCGAATCGGGGCCTGCGTACCAACGAAGTCATCCATGCGAGCAGGGTGCCAGGGCAGCAGCCGGCAACCGCACCGCCCCCAGTGGTCAAGATCGCTTGGCAATCGGCCACGATCAGCTGTCAGAGGACAACCAGCACACCGCCCACGGGAGCCATCTCGCCGAAGCCGTGACCGCGCTGCTGGCGGCCCACGACCAGCTCGGCGGCGAGGCGCTGGCCCTGCTGGCCGCCGAGAAGGAGGACACCCCCGAGGGGCGCCGGGCCCGAAAGGCACGCACCGCCCTGTGTGAGGCCGCCGGCATGCTGCTGACCGCCGTCCAGGGACTGTTCACCGTCCACGGGAGCACCGCCCTCGGGATCGACGGCGCGACCCGGCGCGGTCGGCCGCCACGGGTCGACGGCCATCTCCGCGGTGCCGAGCCCGAAGACCGTCACCGCCGTCGGGTTGCCGGGCACGTCCGGGTCGGAGTCGGCCGCGTGCACGGCCAGGCGCTCCGGGTCCTCCGGCTGCTCGACCACCACCACGATGCCCACCACCCCACTCTCCAGCCCGCGCAGCCGACCCCGCACCCGCAGAACGGCCTCCCGGACCAACCCGCCGACCGGTGAGATCTCCGCCACCCCGGCGAGTTCCGCCCCGGGACGGTAGGTGGGTTTCGCCCCGCCGACCTCACCAGCGCAGGTCACAGCCGTGCACGCAGCGCCGCTGCTGCACCCGCAGCACGCCAGTGCAGCAGCAGGACAACCGGTTCAGCAGCCGTGCTGCCGTCGGCCCGGTACCGTCCCTTCGAGGGCGCACAAAGAGGACGCCTCTCCTTGCCAGGGATGCGTGCCGCTCACGGTGCTCGCGGTCCGAACCTCTCGACGTTAGGAACAGTAGATGACTGACAAGGCGTTACCCCCGTCCGCGCCGATCTCCGTGCGGCCGAGCCCGCTGTTCGGGCTGCCCCTCGCGGCGGGCGGCCTGCTGATCTCCTTGCCCAAGGCGCTCGACGGCGGCTCGACCGCACCGGTGTATGCCATCGCGGCGGTCGTGAGCGCCCTGGCGCCCGCGGTGGTGCTGCTGCTCTCCGTCACCATCGGCCGCGGCCGGATCACCGTACGCCGGGGTCTGCGCCGCACGTGCCTCCCCTTGGCGGAACTGCGATCGGTGGCGGCCGAGGGAAACAGCGATCGGGGGCCGCACACGCTTCTGCTGGAGGACCGCGACGGGACACGCTGCCGGATCCCCCTGCTGGCCGTACGGCGCCGGGACCGGCAGCGACTCGTCACCGCCCTCGAACGTACCGCCCCGCCCGGCGCCGTACGACAGGACCGGGCCCTACGGCACCTGCTGGGTCTTCCCGGCTGACAATGTGGTTCCGGGCTGTCCGACGCCGACGCCCCAGCTGTGGCGGGAGACGACGGCGAACTTGGGCGGCAGCGCCGCGGCGCTGAGCTCAGCTGTGCCACCTGGGCTCCATGCGGCGCGGGCCAGCTCGTCGGCCGCCGGGACCACCCGAACGGCCGGTGAGTTCCCCACCCCTCCGGTGAGTTCCGCCCCGGGGCGGCCGGTGAGTTTCGTCCCGCCGACCTCACCAGCGCAGGTCACAGCCGCCCGAACAGTGCTGCTGCACCGCAGCACGCCGGTGCAGCAGCGGGACAACCCGGTACAGCAGCCTGCCCCCTGCCTCGCCGGGTTTCGCCCCGCGCCCGGCAGCGAGGCGAAAGGCGGCCGGCGCGTTGGGCCCGGCGGTGACGATCCCGGGCATGGACAGCGCCCCGCCGACCGCCGCCACCGACCAGTCGGCCACCAGCGAGGATCCGGCCCGGCTGCTCCGACCCCGTCCCGACGCCGCACACCGGGCGGCCGCGCACCTACGGCTCCCGGTCCTGCCGCAGCAAGGTCGACCGCGCCAAGGCCAAGGCCCGCGAAGAAGCAGGCGCCGCTGCACCCGACCCGGCCGCTGCACCGCCCGGTGCAGCAGCCGACGACGCCCTGGCCCGCTGGGGCGAGGACGGCCGACACCTCCTCGGTCTACGGCACCCGCGCCTACATGGCCGCGCAGGACATCCGGGACAAGGCCCGCTGGCCGCACCTGACCGAGCACGAGCGCCTCATGGCTCGCTCGCGCGAGCGGATCGACCGCTGGGACCACGACGAAGACCCGGACGACGCCGCCGTCCCGGAGGAGACAAACGCCCCGCGAGGCGAAACCCCGACCACCCCCTCCCCGGCCGAGCAGCCGCCCGCCCCCGCTCCTGAGCCGGACGCAGGCCCGGTGCCAGCCCAGCGGTCGGCGGCCGCCGCAGCCGAGCAGGCCCGCCGGGAGGCCTGCACCGACCCCGAGCGCCGCTTCGACTTCCCCGACCTCCTCGACGACCTCGACCCACCTTCGGCCCCGGCTGGGAACTCGGCTCCTGGCTCGATCCCGCCGCCCAGGGCGTCCTCCAGCTGCGCCTCGACAGCACGCCGATCGGCTGGACCGCGCCCCTGCCCGACGGGCCGTGGGGACAGGCCGGCTGGATCGCCTGCCTCTACCAGCCGGACGGTGCCCGGCTCCTCGTCGACACCTTGTCCCGGCCCAGGACCCTCCCCACCGCGGACCTGGCGCTCGACGCCATCCTGCGCGCTCACCAGACCAAGGCGGCCTCGGCCCGCTGACCCGGCCTCACCGGGGCGCGGGGCCGCCGTGGTGGTGCCGGGCAACGGCTTCCAGCAGTGCCTGCCGTGCGCCCCACAGCCGGCCCTGCTCGGCGGCCAGGGCGTCGGCCGCCCACACCGGCATCGGCCGCCCGAGCGCCGCCTCGTCCAGCGCCCTCGCCAGCACGGCGTCGGCCTGCCTCCAGTCCTCCAGCTGCCGCACCAGGCCCCGCACGAAGACGTCGACGGCCCCGGCCGGGTCCCGCCCGTCCTGGCGGGCCTCCTGGGCGACCTCGCCGAGGACGTCCTCGTCCAGGTCCTCGAACACGGCCTCCCACCGCGCGGCCACCAGCCGCTGATGGCCGGCCAGCAGGCTCTGCAGTCCGTCGTCGACCGACTCCTGCGACCAGGGAAGCGGGGACCGCGGGGCCCGGCCCACGACGGCGAAGGCCCGCCTGGCGACGCGTGGCCCAAACCCGGCACCGCGCCGAGGGCGGGGAGAGGAAACGCTGCTCACCCTCGCTCCAACGCCGACGACCCCGGATTCGTCATCCCGGCCGCCGAAACCCCAGCCCATGACTGCACGGCGTCCCGATGCCGCACAGCCCGGCCGCCAGCACGCCCGTACGAAGGGTCACCGGCGCCGGCCCGGCGTGCGGCCCGAGTGCATCTCATGAAGTCCGCCACGCCGGTGCTCCCGCAGGCGGTGCGCGCCACAGGCGATGGGAACTGGCGCGCACCGCCCTGACCCCGATCCTCCCAGGCCCCCAAATACCGCTCGCCCCATGCGACTTCTCGGGTTGGTGTCAGTACTGGTGAGAGGTTGATGGTGGTGCTGGTCCGAGGGCCGGGTTCGGGCTGGTCGGGTGGGTAGTCGGGAGGGGTGGTCTGACTGTCGTGGGGGTGAGAGATCTGATGCCTTCTTCAGGGCGGTGTCGCTTGGATCTGGTTCATGGGCGACAACGGTGGGGGTGTGGGGCGGGGGTTGCCCCGGGCTTTGGTGGTACGGCGTCTGGTGGAGCGCCAGGCGGTAGGTGAGCTGACGTCGCGGCATGTGCGGGCGGTGGCTGACACGGTGGGTGTGTCGGTGAGGACGGTGTGGCGTTGGCTGGCGGAGGCGAACGCGACCGGCGAGGTGGACGGCAAACCTGCCCGCCAGGGCTACACGATGTCGGACCGGACGTGGGCGCTGCTGGCCGCGGTGGGTGGGAACGTCGCTGAGCTGCACCGCCGGATGCTGGCCTGCGGTGAGGAGGGGGTGCCGCCGTTGGGGACGTTGCACCGGGTGGTGCGCCGTGACCGCCTGGCGGGCCGGGTGCTGGTCATCGAGCGGGAGCCGGGTCTTGCCGAGCCGCGGCGTACCGATCCGCTCGCCGAGTTGGGCCTGGCGACGGTCAGTGGCGCGGGGCTTGGTGGGCAGGTGTTCCTGCGTGAGCAGACCCGCCTGGCTGCGGTGCCGGTCCTGGTGCCCGGCGCGCAGGTCGTCGTCACACCCGTGGTCGCGTCGGTGGTGCAGCGCGTCGCGCACGTCGCGGCGGTGGGCGCGGTGGCGTGCCTGTACGGGGACGCGGGGCATGGCAAGACGGTGGCGCTGCAGTACGCGCTGTCCCAGCTGCCGGAGCCGGTCAGGGTACGGCGGGTCCATGTCGGGGTGAACCCGTCGGTGCCGGAGCTGCGCCGGGTGCTGGCCGAGGCGCTGGAGTTGAAGCGGCTGCCGCACTCGACCGTCGCGGCGGACCTGACGCTACTCGAGGCGTTACGCAGGCCCAGGGTCCTGGTCCTGGACGAGGCGCAGCGCCTGCCCGCAGCCGCGCTGGAGTTCCTGCGGCAGCTGTGGGACCACCCGGACACGGACGTGGCGCTGCTCTTCGCCGGTGCGGGGGCCGAGCGGGCGCTGCGCAGGGTGCCCGCGCTGGCGTCGAGGGTGCTGACCTGGGAGCTGGTGCCGCGACTGTCCCCGGCCGAGGTGGGGCCGGTGATGGAGGCGTTCCACCCGCTCTGGGGCCAGGTGGCTCCCGGGGACGTTGCGTGGGTGGAGGAGCACGTCGGGCACGGCAACTTCCGGACCTGGGCGAAGGTGACCTCGCATCTGACGGCAGAGGTCTACGGCCAGGCCCGCCCCGTAGTCGACCGCCGCCTGCTGGAGCGGGTCAGTGCCCGCCTCACCGGACCGTTGTGACGCCACCGCCAGCCCATCGGCCCCGGATGCCGGCACCGCAGCCGCCGCACCACGTGAGACAGAGCCGGGCAGCCCCTCACCCCGGCTTCGAGGAAGGCAGGAGAGCGTGAGCGACCATTCACATCCCGAGCCCGGATCCGGCGCGGCCGCCCACGGTGGCTGCGAAGCCGCCGGCGGCGCTGCCGGCACCGGCACGGCGGCCGATGCCGTTCTTCCTCCGGCGACCCTGGCCGCGCTGCGCGGACCGGCGGTGCGCCGCCTGCTGGCCCTGCGACAGGAGCGCGCTCTGACGGCCCGACAGGTCCGGCTGGCCGCCCGGCACCTGGCGGTGACCGAGCGGACGGTGTGGCGCTGGCTCGCCGCGGCCGAACGCGACCCGGCCGCGGCCCGCGAACCCGGTTCCCGCGCCGGGACCGGCACCCGCTTCACCGTCACACCCGACGTCCGCCATCTGCTGGCCCTGTGGAAGGGCAACGTCGCCGCGGTCCACCGCGAGCTGGCCGTCCTGGCCGCCCGCCGGGACCCGCCCGGCCGCCCGCCGTCGCTGCCCACCCTGCACCGGGCGATCCGGCGGGACCTGAGCGCGGGGGAGCGGGCGGGACTGGCAGCGGGGGAGCGGGCCGCCCGCAAGCACGACGTGTTCCTCACCCGCCCGCGCGGGCACCGCAACGCCGTGTGGGAGACCGACCACAAACAGGCCCCCGTGCTGGTGGACGTCGACGGCCAGGCCCGCCAGCCGTGGATCACCTGGTACGTCGACTGCGCGACCAACGCGATTGCCGGCCTCGCCGTGACGCCCGGCCGGCCCTCCCGCGAATCCGTCCTGGCCGCGCTGCGCGCCGCCGTGCTGCGGACCGGCCCCTACGGCCCCGTCGGCGGCCTGCCGGCAACCGTCCGCATGGACCGGGGCGGTGACTTCCTGTCCCGCACGGTCACGGCCGCCTTCGAGCTGCTGAAGGTCGAGGTCGAGGACCTGCCCGCCTACACCCCGCACCTGAAGGGCACGGTGGAGGGGCTGAACCGTTCGGTGGAGCGGATGCACCTGGCCGCGCTGCCCGGCTACGTGCACCAGCCCCGCCCGGGCCGCCGTCCCCGTCCCGCGGACCGCCACGGCCTGCTGTCCTTCGAGGAGTTCACCACCGGCCTGATCGCCTGGATGGTGTGGTGGAACACCGAGCACCGCCCGGCCCCGCTCAAGGGCAGGACTCCGCTCCAGGCGTGGCAGGACGACCCCGCGCCCGTGAGGGACATCCCGCCCGGGGACCTGTGGACGTTCACCCTCGAGGACGACCGCGCCGAGCCCAGGGCGGTGACCACCCGCGGCGTGAGGTTCAAGAACCGCTACTACGTCGCCCCGTGGATGACCGGCCGCACCGGCACCCGCGTGAGGGTGCGCCACATGCCCCACCACCAGCACGAGATCGAACTCTTCGACCCCACCACCGGCCGCCACCTGGCCACCGCCCACCTCGCCGACGAAGCCACCCCCGAGCAGATCGCGGCGGTGCGCCGCGCCCGCACAGCCCGCACCCGCCGCCTCAAACGCGACCTCGAACAGGCCCAAGCCCAGCGCCACGAGCGCTACGCCGCCGCCACCCGGCCCGAGGCCCCACGAACGCTGGGCACCCTCACCGCCGCCGAGGCCGGCCGCGAACTGGCCACCTCCACCCACACCGACCTGACCGCCCTCGCCCGGCCCGACCTCATCCCGCCCACCGCCCCGCCCGGGCACTGGAACACCCCGCCCGGCCTGCTCACCACCACCCGAACCGCCACCGAAGCGACCCGAAAGCCGACCCCGTGACCGGACTCCTCCCGCCCCAGGACAGCGACCAGTACCTGCGCCTGCCCGGCGCCCAGGTCGTCACCACCCGCGCCCTGCTCGCCGCCCGCGACGACCTCGCCGACACGATCAACGCCCGCGCGATGATGTGCGTCCACGGCGGCGCCGGCTTCGGCAAGACCCTGGCCGTCAACACCTGCCTGCGCGACCCCGACCCCGCCGAGGACATCCGCCGCATCACCTTCCGCGTCCGCCCCACCCCCCCCCCGCGCCGTGCGCCACGAACTCTTCGCCGCCCTCGACCTGCCCGGCACCCCGCCCCGCGGCCCCAGCGAGTTCGACGCCCTGCTGCGCGAAGCCCTCGCCCGCACACCCCGCACCCTCGTCGTCGACGAGGCCCAGTGGCTCAGCGGCGAGGCCTTCGAGTACTTCCGCTATCTCTGGGACGACCCCTACACCCAGCTCGCCATCGTCTTCGTCGGCGGCGAAGGCTGCCACCAGGTGCTGCGCCGCGAACCGATGCTCTCCTCGCGCATCTTCATCTGGCAGCACTTCACCCGCCTCACACCCGAGGAGGTCGGCGCGGTGATCCCGCTGTTCCACCCGGTGTGGGTCGGCGCCGACCCGGAGGACATCGCCTTCGCCGACCAGCACGCCGCCCACGGCAGCTTCCGCGCCTGGGCCCAGTTGACCGCGCACGTGCGCCTCGGCCTGGAACGAACGGGGCGGGAGCGGGTGGACCGCGAGGTGCTCGGTTGGGCGTTCAGCCGGCTATGAACGACAGGCCTTTTCCCGCGCACGGCGCAGCTCACTCGGGCGGGCCCTCGGAAGTGGCTGGGCCGCCGGGCCTCGCCAAGGGCAGGTGCGAGAAGTGCTGGCCGCCTGCCGGATCACTCACCATGACGGCACGCTTCCTGGCCGTCGACCTGCTGCTGGACCCCGCAACGGTTCTGGCGCACTCGCAGCGGCGCCTCCTGCCGCCGGTGACGGTGGTCCTCGACCGCGGCGACGACGCCCGCTTCACCGCCGCCGCGCTGGCCGCCCACCGGCCCTGGGCCGGGCGCATCACCGTCCATCCCACTGTGGGAACGGCACGCACCGCAGTCCTTCTTCACGATCACCTCACCGCACTTGGCAGATCGGTTGCCGGCCTGCGGGCGCAGGGCCTTGCGAAGGAATCGGATACGGAGCGCGCAGTGCGTTTGTGGATGTGGGCCGAGGGCGTCCGCCACGTCATCGTCCTGCGGTCCCACTTGCGCATCGACCTGCACTACCTGCTGGATTTGCACGCTGCCACCGGCTCCGCCCTCACCCTCGTCTGGCACGCCCCCACCCTGGGGCGCGACCTGGCACTCCTGCTCAACAGCCTTGACCATCGTGTCGTCGACACCCTCACGGCGGCCCGTGACGCCTTCGACGAAACCGTCGTCCACACGCCGTGCGTCCCGGATACGCCGCCCTGCGCCCGGGGCCGGGTTCTGATCCCGGGTTGGGATGTCCCTGTCGCCATCCTGCCTGCGGCGGTGGTTCTGGCGAGGATCCGCCGTCATGCCGCGCACCCGGTCCAGGCCGGGGCACTGGCCGCGGCCTGGCTCGCCGGTGTGTCACCGCACCGTCTGCGCGGCGCGCGGATGCAGGACCTCACCCCCGGCGCCGTTGAACTGGCTCTGCCGACAACAGTCTCGTGCGGCCCGGGGCGTATCAGCCCCCACGGCATGAGGGAGGTCTTCCCCGTTCCGGCTCGGCTGCGACCTTGGCTGCTTGCCGCGGCGCACTACCGCCGCCTGGAAGGCGCTGGGGACGAGGCGCGACTGTTCACCGGGGTTCGCGAAGACCGCCTGAGCTCCATGGCTGCCGCATGCGGGATCCATATTCCCTCCTGACCCCACCATCATCGCTAGGCCAGGCGGCGCGGCGGACGAACCCTGCCGGACGTACGTCGCCAGCGCGGGGTCGGTCTACGAGACAGGGGCAGCGCAGCCTGCAGAACGGGGGTGACCTCGTGATCCGGGCGGCGTCCGACGTTAGCGGCTGGGCGGTCGGGCAGGCCCGGCGAGCCCCCGTGGCTGGGCAGGCGGAGTTCCGCAGTTTGCAGGTGCTGGCCTGCTCATATGGTTGGTCGGTTTGAGCGGGTGGTGAGGTGGGTGTGGATCTGTTGGTACAGGTCCGTCACCTCGGCCGGCACCTCGGTGTGGGCAGCCGCGAACGCGGCACCGATGCGGGGCTTGCTGGCGCGATGCTCGGCCTGGACGGTGTCGAGCAGCGTCTTGTCGAGTTGAGCGAGGAAGGCCTCGATCTCGCCGGCCTTCGTTCCGCCGGTGCCGAAGGCGTCGGCCAGGGTGAAGACGCCGGCGCGGCTCCAGTAGGCCCGCCAGGCGGCGAAGTCGGCGTCGGCGGCGGGTGGGTCGTCCGGGGCGAGGCGGAGCTTTCTGAGCTGCTTGCCGAGGTTGGCCGTGGGAGCGAACGCCGGGCCGTCGGCGATGACGGCCCAGGGGATGCCGAACGCCTCCAGGTAGTTGATGTACCCGCCGAAGCTCGCATCGCCGTTCACGTCGACCATCGCGATGTTCGCGCTCCCCGGGTCACCGAGGCCGGCAGGGTCCTGGCTCCACCACTGGCTCAGGGCACCGAGTTCGGTGGCCCCTTCGCACAGGATCACCCCCGAGGCGAACAGCAGTGCTCGCACGTCGGAGAGGAGGAGTCGCTGCATCCAGTTGGCGAGCTGGGGGCGGTGTGTGGCGGTCACGGAGCTGACGCGGGTGCCGTCGGACTGCTGGGTGAGGCGTACGACGCGGTCGAGGTCCGTGATGTCGGAGCAGGGGACCATGTCGGGGCTGTGCGTGATGACGATGCCCTGCACGTCGGCGAGGTGGCGAGAGAGACTGCGCTGGACGGTGGGGTGCAGGTTGACGGCCGGTTCGTCGAGGACGACGACGCGGCCCGGCTCTCCTGCCAGCAGGGTGGCGAGCAGCAGGGACTCCTGGACACCGGCGCCTGCGAACTGGACGATGCGGGCGCTGCCGGCCGGGCCGACGAGGATGTCGATCGCCATACCCTGGTCGGCGGTGGGGGTGCTTTGCAGGTGCAGGTCGAGCCGCGTGATGTCCTTGAAGGTCGTCCGTGCCTGTGCGAAGCGCTGCTGCTCCTCGATGCTGCCGTTCTTGAGGCGGTACAGCTCGGCGGCCACCGCGCTGCCGTCGCGCAGGTCGGCGGGACCCCGCAGCTGTGCGAGGGGGAAGTCCCGCGCGAGGGGGAGCCGGCGGTTGTCGGTGAGCACCAGGCTTTGACGCAGTACTGCGGCGAGGACGGAACGGAAGTCGTAGCGTTCCTGGCCCGTGTGTTCGCGGCCCAGGGCGTGCGAGAGCGCCGCGATGGCGGATGGCTCGACGCCCGAGCCGTCGGTGAGGACCGGGACGTCGACGGCACGCGCTCTCGTGGGGTCGATGTTCGCCATGATGCGGGCGAAGTCGATCGCCGCAGGTTCCGCCCTCCCTGTCTGCGGCGACGCCTCCTCCCGCAGGAAGTGGTAGATCATCGGCGCCTCACTGCCACGCTTCTCGGCCCCCGCTTCCGTGAACCGCAGCAGCGGCGAAGCAGAGCCGCCCTCCGTCCAAGGCGGAAGCTGGCCGCGGCAGAGCCAATCGGCGTGGGGCCCGCGGAGGATCCACTGCATCGGCTGGCCGTCGTGGTCGAACTCCCAAGCAGCCCACCAGCGGGTCCGGCGGCGTGCCGAGAACGCGATCCGCAGCGTGCCGCGAAACAGGGATGTGACGGAGTCCGCTGCAACGTTCAGCCCCGGAAACAGTGCGAGCACGCCTCTCTCCGGATGCCCTATCTCACCATGAGCGTTGAGTGCGTTGGCGGCTACCGCGGCTACCGCGGCTTCCGCGAACAACCGCACCAACTCCTGCTCCCCGGGCTGGTCCAGTTCGATTTCGAGGCTGACGGTGTAGGCGGCGGCACCGAACCGGCCAGCCCGCTCGTACAGCTCCAACGGATCGGAGCCGTCTCGGGAGCCGCCAAGTCCTTGCTCCAGGACCAGCAGAGGCAGCGCGACGGCGGTGCCCAGGTTCGACTTCCCGGCGCCGTTGGGCCCGGTGACGACCGTCGTCCCGGGCCTCAGAGTGAGGTCGAGGGAGGCAAGGGAGAGGAAGTCCTGAGCCGCTATCGAGTGAATCTTCATGAGACGCCGTCCGTCCGTGCCTGGCCGATGCGGAGGAGCATGGCAGACCGCGATGGTCGGCAATGGGCTTTTCGCCTGACAAGCGGAGCTCATCGCTTTCGCGCTTGTATGACTTACTAAAAAGGCGTGGACAGTGCCGGAGGGGAGGCGTAGGGTCATCCTAGCGTTTTAAGTTAAATGAATAGGCGTGAAGGTTGTGGGTGTGTTCGTGACGACGGGGCAGGTCGGGACGGCGCTGGGGTGCTCGATCCCGACGGTGAAGAAGCTGCTGGCCACCGGTGTGGTCCCGGGCGTGCGCGAGCAGGGCCGCCAGGTGTTCCCGCTGGCCGCTCTCCAGGCGCTCCAGATCTGCCCGGCCGCTGACCTGACCGTGCTCGGCGTGCCCGAGGTGGCGGTGCTGCGCTCGGATGCCCCGGCGCGGGTGGACGAGCCGGACCGCGAGTGGATCGGGTTCGGCACCGCACTGGACGAGGCGCAGCTGCTGGCGGCGCTGTCGGGCTGGTGGCGGTGCGATCCGGCGAGGGTCTCGGTCGGCGGAGTGCTGCCGGTAACGGTGGCCGGGTTCGTGGTCGCGGTGCTGACCGGCCTGGCCGAGTGGGAGTCCGACGGCACGGTCGGCACCACGGGCCGGTACCGCTTCCCGAAGGCCAGGTTGGCCGGCTACCTGACCGACCTCACCGCCCCCGCGAACGCCGCCGCCCCCGCCGATGCGGAGGACGCCCGCCTGGCGGGCCTGCTGCTCGGCACCCGCCTGCCGTCGGTGTCCGGTGGCCCGATCGCCTACGTCGCCACCAATTCGACCACCGACCAGTCCGCCACCGAGGGGGAGTGAAGCGCTGATGGACCGGAAGTCGTACACCGCCGAGCTCGCCGGTCTGCGCGAGCTGCGCACCGAGATCGCGGCCGCTGAGAAGGCCGTCGCCGCCGCGCAGAAGGAGCTGGACAAGCTCACCGCCCAGCGCTCGCGCCGCGTGGCCGGGCTGGCGGGGTACGAGGGCGCCCAGGCCGCAGCGGTCGCGAAGGCCTCCGGGCTGTCGGTCGGTGACGTGGTGCGGATCGCCCCGCTGCTGGACCCGAC
>NZ_JBHVER010000218.1:0-12550 GCF_042802195.1 Kitasatospora sp. NPDC057500
CGCCTCACCGGCGAGAACACCATCTCATGGCGCGACCCGACATCCCAGATCAAGTAGCTGATTTAGGGATAAAACATCGGGATAAAACGACCTCTTAGGAACCATACAAGACGATTCCACAGATCCGGGTGCAGATTAGCCGTCGCTTCTCCACCTCGTCACGACCCACGACTGACGCCGGCGGAGGGCTTGAGTCCTCGGCGACCCGACAACAGAGCTGCATCCTTGGGGCTGCTGCTTCGCCGGAGGCCCTTGAGCACTGCCTGCTGGGTCTCTGGCGTCCAGAAGATCTTGAGACTCTCTCGTGCTCGGGTGACTGCCGTATAGAAGATGCTGTGCGAGATGTCGTTCTCGTTGGCGTCCGTGATGACGATCTTGACCGAGTCATACTCCAAACCCTGAGCCTTGTGGATCGAGACGGCGTAGGCGACTTGGAACGGCACAGCGGTGTGAACCGAGTCGTCATCCTCGTCGCTGACGTCGTAGTCGTAAACGGTGAATCGCACAGTCGAGCCCTCCACCCACTCGAGCTCGTTGCCGACGACATCGAACTCGGTAAGCGGCCGGTCGAGCTCGACGTCGAACCGGATCTGTCCCAGGTCGACAGCGATGTCGACGATCTTGCCCTTGAGGTTGTTGTAGATGACCGGCCGGAACCGATCGGTCTCGTTGAAGAGCACCGGGTCACCGACCTTGTAGGTGGAGACGCGCCAGGTGACCGCTGGGTTGGGGTTGCTGCTCTGGAGGAAGCGGTTGACGTTGTTGATCCCGTAGAGACCGTCGTAGTTCAGGCACAAGATGATCTCGTCCTCGCGCTGAGCCTCGAACAGCGACTTGTCGAGGACTGTCGAGTAGCCATCGCGGGCGATGACCTCGGCGATGTCGTCGGCGAGGTTCCGAACCTTGTTCCAGAAGCCCAGGAGCGACGCATTCTTGGTCCGATAGGGCGTCGTCAGCTCGAAGACCGAGGTGCTCGGGACGAACGAAGGGATGATGCTGAACCAGTTGCCGAACTTGATCGACTCGATCTGGTAGACGTCGCCGACCAACACCAGCAGCTTGAAGGACACCTTCTCTAGCACCTTGAGCAGGTCTGCGTTGCCGACGATGCTGCACTCGTCGATGACCAATAGGTCGTACTCTGGGTCCAGTCCCGTGCGGGAGATCTGACTGCTGATCGTCCGGAAGGTCGAGTTCTGGGCGGTCACCCTGCGCTCAAGGTTGTCCTTTGCCGGGTTGGTGTAAGCCAAGAACAGCTTGGTCTTGTCGTTGAAGTACTGGGCGATGTGGTCGACCATCGTGGACTTGCCCGTGCCGGCGGCGCCGTAGATCAGTGCGACCTTGGACTGCTTGAATAGGAGCTTGAGAGCATCCTTCTTGACGTCGTCATCGATGCCGCGTGGCGCTTCGTCCAACCAGCGCTCAACGGCCACCGTGTAGCCGTCGATCCCGGACATCGCATAGTCCTGAAGCTTCTCGACGATGGTAACCGCGTCGTCCTCGTAACCCCGGATGAAGACGTGCCCCTTGTCCTGCACGAGCTGGCGCTCGGTGTGCTTGTAGTAGAGCTTGCCGTTGAAGGTGGCGATCAGCTTCGTGACGTCACCGAAGGATTCAAGGTCGGCTACGGGCGTGTAGAGCATGCCGTAGGTCTCGACGTTGGTCCGCACTCGCCGTGAGAGCAACTCGTGTTCTCGGCCGGTCGAGTCGAGGCTTTCGACCAGATCCCAGTATCGAGGGTTGTGGCCCATAGGGGAGCTACAGAAGGGCATGGTATCGAATGGGATGCAGCCGTACTGCAGGTTCAGGCCTGAAAGACGACCGCACTTGTCCCAACTGTACTGCGACTTGAGCACCTCGTTGCGCATCTGCAGCATCAGGTAGCGGAGGATGTTGTGACCCCGTGCGCCGGACCGAATGATGCGACGCGCTTCGTCGAGCACCGGGAAAATCTGCGGCTTGGGCGTGGCAGCCGTGCCCGCAGCCCTGACGGCCGTGTACTCGTCGTCGGTCAGGTCCATGAGCTCAAGTAGGCTGCCTGAGCCCGCCGTTAGCACGTTCATGAGGTAGCGGTACTCCGCCCAGCCGACGTTGGCTTTGATGGAGACCCCCAGGAGGCGTGCGAAGTTGTTGAACTCGCATGGCCTGATCGAGACCTCCCAGGCACTGATGATCGTGATCGGCATCGTCTGGTTGAGGACATGGATCGCGTCACGATGAAGCGTCAGCATGGCCGAGTACTTGTCGGACATGTCGATATCAGTGAAAGCGATGATCCGGTCGAACTTACTGACCCTGTTGACCGCCCGGTAGAAGGTGACCTCGTAGTAGATGCGCCCGGCCACGAAGAACGGGCGCGTCTTGTGAATGTAGTAGCGATCCCGCGCGCCGCCGCTCGCCCTGGTCCGGCGAAGCGTCTCGATCCGACCAGCGATCTTCTCGTGGTACTCACGTAGGGACGGGTCAAGATCGACTGGGAACGACTCCAGGTTGGCGAGCACGTCGATCCCACAGCCCTGCTTGAGCAACGTCCGTATACGCAGGAGGTACTCGTAGTACTTGAGCATCAGGCGTTCGGAGGCGTCGCCGTCCATGGTGTAGTGCGAAGCGCTCGCTTCGAGAAGTTTGTGGAACCGGCTCAGGAAACCGTACTGACCCCTACCCTTGACAAAGGCCAACCCAAGCCCAATCGCTGGATAGTTGTACTCGGCATCAGAAGTCCCGAGCTGAAGGCGCACGGCGACACCCTCAACCAGGTTCCGGAGCTGAGCCAGGATATTCTGGGATAGCAGATCGCGCTGGTCGGTCAGGGAGGCGATGTTCTGACAAATCGCCTCGTTGGTGCTCTGGATGTGTTCGCCGACAGTGGTCACACTACTACGCCTCCCTACGCTCCCGAAAAGCGCGTCGCCGCGAAGCCCCGCGATCGTTTCGAGGAAATCATCGACGAACTGCTCCGGTCTGCCGCTCGTCGAGCTTACTGACTTTGGCGCGCCGG
Source organism: Kitasatospora sp. NPDC057500 (assembly GCF_042802195.1). NCBI lineage: Bacteria > Bacillati > Actinomycetota > Actinomycetes > Kitasatosporales > Streptomycetaceae > Kitasatospora > Kitasatospora sp. NPDC057500. Next base: position 2,999 of record NZ_JBHVER010000218.1, read on the forward strand.
GACTCCGGCTTCGGATTGCCGGGCGCGCCGCTGAGCGCGTACGCCAGTGCCTGACCTATCTGGGGCCGACCAGTCCGGCTCATCCCCAGGGTCCTTCGTCGCTACCTTGGTCACCTGCAGCCCAGCGGCCCGGCCCCGAGTGTGCTGACTCGTATCGCACGTCAGCAACCGAACGTCGCGGCCGGCCAGGCCCTGGATGGCCACTGCCCGGTCGATGATCTCGACATCGGGGCGGTCCAGGCGCACATGGCCTGGGGGATCAAGGACAATCTCGACGTTGACTTTGCCGTAGGTCTCACCCTTGTGAGCGTCGTAATCGCCCTCACGAAGGACCCCGTGGGTGGCGCCGTTGAGGACCCCATCGAGGAGACCGAGCGTGTGGGCGGCACGCCACCGGGCCCGCTGCTTGCTGGCGTCCTTGAGGTCGTCCAACTCGTCGACCACCACGATCGGAAACAGCAGGCGCACAAACTGCCAGCGCGGCACGCCGAGCACCTCGTGCAGGTCGACGTCGGCCAGCTTCACCTCGTTCTGGATGTAGAAGCTGGAGTCGGCCACGACGAACACCTCACGCTGCTTCCACCGGGCAATCCGCTCATCCAGCACGGCCACGGCCGCCGCGAACGCCTCGATCCGTTCGACTACCTCGAGTTGGACCAAGCCGTTCACGAGGCGCTGCTGGGCAGTCCCGGCCACCGTCCCGCAGATACCCAGCAGCTCCCGGTAGCGGTCGGTGAATACGAGCTGGTCGAGGTCCCGGTCGCTGATCTGGGAGCGCAACATCCGCGCGGACTCCGTGGCCCATTCCAGATACGTCAGCAGCCCCTCGAGGGCGCTGCCGTACGGCCGCTGTAGGTTCATCGCCGAAGTGTGAACGCCACTGAGGATCTGCCGGATGTTCTGCCTGTCTGCGCCGGGTCGCGGTGTGATGAGCATGCGATGATCCTGCCAGTGCACACCGCCAGTGCGCTGTGGCTTTCCGCTGTCGCTGCCCTCCAACAGCCCTGCGCGCCGCCGGCTACCAAGCCGGAGACAAGCGGGCCCGCTAGATCCTGCGCGGCCCAGGCCGACGGCGTGCTCTTCTGTTCCGCCCGCACACCTGGGCTATCTACACCGTGCGGGCGGGCGCCAGCCCGGCCGTGGGCTGGCACCTGAGCTCCATGAAGGCGAGGGCCCGTTCCCGGCATCTGAACTGCTGGGAACGGGCCCTCGTCTGCTACGCCGCCAGGGAGGCGGCGAGGGCGGCGGGCACCTGCGTGAGGTCGATACTCGGGTGAGCGGTGCCGTCCAGCGGGGCGAGGAAGCAAGCAGCCCACCCCTCGGCGGCGCGGACGATCCTCGGCGGTGCGTCAGCCCGGATGGGCAGCACGGTCAGCAGGACCCAACTGCTTCGGCGGGCCGGTCCCTCGTCCGGGTGCTGGTGGTGCTCGCCGAGCCGGTCCGCGACCGCCGTCGAGGAGCGACGGCACACGCTGCCGACATAGCGGCAGCAGCACCGCACGTCCCAGGCCACGTACACGGCGCTCGGCGCCGTGATGCTGCGCCGGGCTGCCTCGACCGTGGCCCGACAGGTCAGGCCGGCCAGCAGGCCGCCGTTGTGGGTCAGCACGCCGACGTCGAGCAGCGGTGCCAGCGTCCGGGTGACAGGGGTGAGCTGGCGCCGGATCTGGCGCGGGATCGGGACGGTGGTGCTCACGCGTCGTCACCGTCCCCGTCGTCGTCCAGGTCCAGCACCGCGGTGCGCGCGGGGCCGTAGGCGACGAGGATCTCGTCGACCTTCTTCAGGTGCTCGCGCAGCATCTCCACGCCATCGGGACTGCCGAAGATGTCCCGGCCGCGGGAGTGGGTCTGGGTCATCTTGGCGAGCGTGTTGGCGGCTTTGCGCGCGTTCTTGACGGAGTCACCCAGAAGCCGGCGCTGGCGCACGTCCTCCGGGTCAGAGCTGCCGCCGGTGTTCTTGCCATTGGCGAGCTTCTCCCGGTTCGAGGCGATCTCGGCCTCGGAGAGGATCGGGTCGGCCGCGTAGACCAGGTCCCACTCGTAGTCGATGGTGGCCTGCGCGCCGGCCTTGTCGACGACGGGCTCGCCGTCGCGCACCAGCACGCCGTTGATCTCACGCTCGACGGTGTGGAACAGCTTGGGCAGGATGCTGGGGTCGGCCGCGACGTGCGCGTACGCGATGGAGTGGAGCATCCGCAGCCCGCCACGGGTGGCGGTCAAGATGGTCAGCAGCTTGTTCGGGGTGGCACGGAACGGCGCCTTGGCGATCTCCTTGGCGATGCCGAGCTTGGAGCCACGGTCCCGGGTGATGTACCCGTCGAGGATCGCCGCCGTACCCCCGAGGACGGTCAGCTCGGCGATGGCGTCCGCCTCGCCGCTCTCGGCCCGCTCGAGGATCGCGTTGAGGACCTTGAGGGCATCGGGACCGGTGGTCAGCTCCCACGGCCGCTTCCACACCGTGTCCGTGATCGTGCCGCCGTTGCCGAACGCACGGACGGCCTGGTCGATCCGCTCCGAACTGCGATAGGCCGACAGGGCCATGGGCGCCAGACGGGAACTGATCGGCTGCCGGTCGGCCCGCAGGATGCCGAACTCCTGCTTCATCAGTTGGTTCACCTGCTGTGCCCGACCGGCCAGCACGGCGTGCTGGTGGAGGGCCGCCGACCAGAGCCGGTGCGGCGGGAGCCCGAGCAGGTCGTGCATCAGCCCGGGGCTGACCTCGCCGAGCAGCACCTGGTAGGTGCTCTCCTGGATCAGGCCGTTGCGCCGGGCGTGCCGGTAGACGCGCTGCATGCCCTGGGTGTTCTGCGCACCGTCGGTCCACGGGGTCACGTGGACGTGGAGGTTGGCCACCAGGTCGTCCTTGGCGGCGATCAGGTCGGCCAGGCGGGAACCCTGCTCCTCGCCGCTCGCTCCGACCACCACCATGGCGGGGAAGGTGAGGGTGTGGCCCTCCCTGCGGGTCGCCTCGGTGAGCGTCGGTTCGGCCAGGCCACGGCGGACGCGGGCCGCGATCTCCGTCACCTTCGCGCGGGCAGCACGCTGGTCGGCGGGGCGGCGAGCGCCGTGCCGGTCCACCGGGCCAATCACAGCGGCCACGCACGCGGACGCCGCCGCGTCGATGTCACCGCCGGTGCGGGCCAGCCACATGCTCACGAGCCGACTGTTGCCGTCACCAGCGACGTTGTAGGTCTCCTCGGTGCCGTCGTCGTACACCACGCGCACCGGGAACAGCGTCATCGGCTCCTTGACGCCGTGCTGCAGCACGCTCTCGGTGTAGACGTTCTTGCCGCCCTGGGCGCCGTACGTCTTGCGCATGCTCTCGGTCACCGCGTCGGCCAGGGCCTTGCGGTCCGCCAGGTGGACCTCGAAGAGCGCCCGGGGCTGCCCGGTCTCCTCGTCGATCAGTGTCTTGTAGGTGACCGGCGCGACCGTCGAGGGCTCCGCGTCCATCGCGGTGCGCACCTGGTCCGCCCACCGCTGGTTGACGAAGTCGGGCAGCACGTCCAGGTCGAGGTAGCGCCGGTGCGGCGGGAGCATGTACAGGGTTCCGCCCACGACCGGCTTGGCCATGAGGAGGCCAGCCGCCGCCGCCTCGCCCAGCGCCTCAGCCAGCTTACGGACCAGCACGGGTTCCACCGCGCCCCCGGTGACGACGCTCGCCGCGTCCTCGTCCAGGGACACCACGGGATTGTCGAGCAGCGCCTTGCGGGGACCACGCAGTTGCGCGACCGGCACCGGGTCAGGCACGCGGTCGGGCCGGCGGAGCAGCGGGGGAAGGTTGTCGTCGTTCTCGAAGTCGTCGAGATTCATCGCATCGCCCTTTCATAGTTCGACGCGCCGCAGGCCGAGCCTGCCGTCCCGGCAACCGTGCCGAGGACTCCACTGCGCGCCGACCACAAGGGCGGCGAGCGCCGTCACGATATTCCACCGGCTCACTTGTCCGGGGTCTCCCGTGCCGACCGGCATTCCACGGGACTAGGCGGGCTGCTGGTCAGCCGGGCAATCTCAACCCGAACTCCCGTCGACGACGGTCGCCAGCCACCCTTCACACGCAGGTCCAACCCTGGAGTGTGCAGTTCCGTATAACCGGAGCGGTGCGCAGCTGGCCCAGGACTCCTGAACCAGCACCACCGAGAGTAGCGCACCGCCAACCCATCTGACACGCGCTTCGCAACCACAACGTCCCCGGGGCGTTCCTTACGCAGCTGATTGGCCCGCGTGCCCGAGACCTCCGGAATATCCCTGTGCCCTTGTCGATTCATGTCCTCGTACGATCGTGCGAAGGGGGCTGGGTGAGCGATCTCAAGGTGTTCCGGCTCGGGGCGGACGGCCAGGACGTAGAGCTGCGCAGCTCGATGGTGGCGCTGGAGGTGCAGCTGCAGCGCCGGGTGGAGGCGAGCATGGAGGCCATGCTCGGCATCCGGTTCCTGGCGTCGGAGTACCCGACCGGTCGGTGGCACCGGGGGCGGGTGGACTCGCTCGGCCTGGACGAGAACGGCGTGCCGGTCGTGATCGAATTCAAGAAGGGCAACGACAGCGGAGTCGTCTCGCAGGCCATCTCCTATCTCACCTGGGTGAAGAGCAGCCACCACGAGTTCGAGGCCCTCGTCCGGGAGAAGCTGGGGTCCGAGGCGGCCGAGTCCATCGACTGGCGTGCGCCCCGGGCGCTGTGCATCGCGGCCGGGTTCTCGCACCACGACCGGGTGGCCGTTGGTGACCTGGGTCGGCAGTGGCCGATCGAGCTGGTCCGCTACCGGATCTTCGACGGCGGGCTGCTGAGCCTCCAGCTGGTCGAGCCGGTCTCCGCCACCGTCAGCCCGGCAGCCGTGCGCAGATCGACCACGCCGTCGGTGCCGGCGGCTGCCGCCGAGGCGGCCGAGCTGCCGCTCGTCGGCGACGTACCGGAGTGTCTCCGGGATCTGTACCGCGAGCTGGACGAGGTGCTCACCGCGTCGGGTGAGGTGGAGACCGTCGTTCTCAAGCACTACATCGCCTACCGGCGGCTGCAGAACGTGGCGAGCGTGATCTTCCGGCCTTCGGTTTCGCACCGGGTGATCCTGGTGTACCTGCGGCTGGACCCGGACACGGTGGAGCTGGAGGAGGGCTTCACGCGCGACATGCGCGGGATCGGGCACCTGGGCACCGGGGACCTGGAGGTGCGGATCGCCTCGGCGGCCGACCTTAAGAAGGCGGGACCACTGATCGAGCGAGCGGTTCAGACGGCCTGACCGGACGGCGAGGGCGGCTGGAGCTTCATGCTCCACCCCCCCGTCTGTCTGCGGGCCGGGCGGTGGCGGCTGCCCCGGGTTATCACGGTCACCCCTCCGGTCCGGCGAGGACGAAGTCGTCCTGCGTCAGTTCGGCGCGCAGACGCTGTTCGGCCACGTCGGCGTAGTGCGGCGAGAGTTCGGCGCCGACGAATCGCCGGCCTTCGCGTAGGGCGGCGACGCCGGTCGAGCCGCTTCCGGTGAACGGGTCGAGGACCACGCCGTTCTCCGGGCAGATCTGGACGAGCTGCTGCATGATCTCCAGCGGCTTCTGAGTGATGTGGACCCGGTCCTTGCGGGGCTGGCTCGCGATGAAGTGGCCGGGCAGGTAGAGGTCCCGGCTGTTGTCGAGGGTGCCCTTGACTCCCCAGATGCTCCGCACGCGACGAGGCGGCAGGCTGGTCTTCATCTCGTCAGCTGTCGCCATGGTCGGCGAGGCCGGCCAATCCAACTACGCGGCCAGCAAGGCAGGGCTCATCGGCTTCGCTCGCTCTCTCGCACATGAGTACGGCGGTAAGGGCATCACCTCGAACGTGGTGGCCCCCGGCCTCACCGAGACGGACATGACCGCGGTCCTCGGCAAGGAACGCCTGGACCACATCATCGCCCAGGTCCCGCTCCGCCGAATCGCCCAGCCACGGGAGATCGCTTCGGCGGTGCGCTTCGTAGCCAGCGAAGACGCGGCCTACATCACGGGCGCCGTCATCCCCGTCGACGGCGGCGTCGCCATGGGGCACTGACGCTCCGACAGCGAGAAGACGCGTCCGACCGACGGCCTACTGACAAGGTCAGATCGGCGGCCGGTCGAGCCGTCACACCCATGGCGGTTTCCGTCTCGCCGTCGATCTCCCACCGCCGTACGCGAAACCCTCTGCTCGGCCACCCCACTGGCCAGCACGCCCCAGCGACCGTTCCCTGTAGGGGGAGATCATGGACAAGCGCCCCCTTCGAGCCGTCTGCGAGGAACGCCTCGCACGCCTCGAACTTCCGCACCGCTTCGGCACCCTGCAGCTGCGCGAGGCTGTCGCCGCCATGCGGGGAAAGCCGATCATCCTCCAGCCCCTGGACTCGAACAGGGCTGCCGACACTCCCTGCGGCATTCGGGTCGAGACGCCTACTGTCGACTACTTGTTCGTCGAGCAGGGGACCTCGGCCGCCCATCAGTTGCACATTCTGGCGCACGAGATCAGCCACATCCTGTGCGACCATCCGGGCTCTCTCTCCCTCGGCGACGGAGCCGCCGCAGCCATCGGACTGAATCCGACCCTCATTCAGCGAATGTCTGGCCGTACGGCCTACACCACCGCAGACGAGCGCGAGGCCGAGTACATGGCCACGCTCATCCGCCAACGCGTCTACCGCGAACGCCTCCTCCCGGCACGTCGCCCGGCAGCGGCCGACGAGCGCTGGGACGCGATCTTCGCCTGACCCGAAGGAACGACCATGATCAGCGCCATCTTCGGCGGTATGCCCTTGCTGCTGCTGGCCGCATCGCTCTACTGGGCGTTTCAGACGCCGGCCCGGCCAACGCCCCGCCGGCACCCTGAGCCTCTCCGCCTTCCTCGGGTGCTTCGCGATCGCCTTCAGCGCCTACGAACCGGCGATCCGGACGCTGGAGGACTCCATCACGCCAGACTTCTCTCGGCTGGTGAGCAACTCCGCGACTCTGTCGGCAGCGGCCAGCGTCGCCTCCGTGCTCCTCTTTCTCAACCACGACGCAAACGAGGCTCGGCGCCGGGTTCGGTGGCGGCTCCGACTCCTGGCCCTGGCCGTCGCCACGATGGCCTTCGCTCTTGCAGTCACTCCGCGCACGCTGATGTGGAGCGCTGCCGAGCTCCAGGGCAAGCTCGACGAGGCGCCCGCCTCCTTGCACATCTACTCCGCCGCGTACATCGCGTTCCTCGGATACGCCGTCTACGACTGCCTCACCCAGACCTGGACCCGGTCGCGCACTGCCACCCGGAAGAGCCAGCGCATCGGCCTTCGCACCACGGCCGTCGGTTGCGTCTTCGCCCTTCTCTACACTGCCTACAAGACCATCAACGCCGTTGGAGCCCTGTTCGGTTGGGATGCCATCCCCGGCGGACCGCGCTGCACCAACCTGTTCACACCGGTGAACTGCGCTCTGAGTGTCACGGCTCCGGCCCTCGGCGTGCTCCTCATCACCGCTGGCCTGACCCTGCCGACCGCACTCTGGCCGCTCACGCAGTTCCTCCGCCGCCGCTGGGAGCGAAGGTCGATCGCCGACCTCGATCCCCTGCGGCAGGACTTCACCGCGGCCCTGCCCGAGATCGTCCTCGATGACGATGCCGTGGTCGAGAACGAGGTCGACTTCCTGCTCCACCGTCGCATCGTCGAGATCAACGACGGCATCATTAGCCTGCGCCCTTTCCGTTCGCTCACTGTCCAGCAGGCGGCCGTCCGAGAGGTTGAGCGGCGGAACCTGGCCGGCACTGCCGACGGTGACGCGACGGTCGAGGCTTCCGTCCTGGCAGCGGCCATCCGGGCGATGCGCGCCGGCATCGAGCCGGAGTTCGCTCTGGCACCGCAGGCTCCCGGAACAGCCGCCCGTGCGGGAGACCTCCGCGCCGAGGCGATCTGGCTACGCTCGGTGGCACGGGCTTACGCCGGAAGCGACATCGTCCGGACGGCCTCGCGCGAGGCACAGACGCTCGAGACGGCACAGGGATGAGCATGAACAACCCACTTCAGGATCCAGCCTTCTTCCAGAACCCGTATCCGACCTTCGCGGCTCTCCGAAGCGCCTCGCCGATCAAGCAGGTGCCCAGCGGAGGAGGGCGGTCGAGCTACCTCGTGACCGGCTACGCCGAGGCCAGAGAGGCGTTCACCGACCCGCGGCTGTCCAAGGACACGGCGGCCTTCTTTGCTGGCAAGGACACCGGACGCAACCTGCACCCCGCCGCGTCCCGGAGCATGCTGGCCACCGATCCGCCGCAGCACACACGGCTGCGGAGCCTGGTGACGAAGGCGTTCACACCAGGGGCCGTCGCGCGGCTCCGCCCGTACATCGCCAGCGTGACGGACGAGCTGCTCGCCGCGTGGGTGCCCGGCGAGCGGACCGACGCCATTGAGAGCCTCGCCGTCCCACTGCCCGTCACGGTCATCTGCGAACTGCTCGGAGTTCCCGACTCCGACCGCGCGGCGGTGCGCACATGGTCCAACGAGCTCTTCGCGGCCGGGCAGCCCGAACGGATCGACTCCGCCTCGCACGCGGTCGCCGACTACATGGCTGACCTCATCACGGCCAAACGTCGCACCCCCGATGACAGCCTGCTCAACGACTTGATCCGTGCCCGCGACGGCGAGGACCAGCTCAGCGAGGACGAGCTCGTCTCCCTCGCGGTGCTCCTTCTCGTCGCCGGGCACGAGACCACCACCAACCTGATCGGCAACGGTCTCCTGGCCCTGCTGCAGACTCCGGCCGCGTGGCACCGCCTTCGAGATGAGCCTGACCTGGCCGACGCGGCCGTGGACGAGCTTCTCCGCTTCGACTCTCCAGTGAGCCTGGCCACCTTCCGGTTCACCACCGAGGCCGTCAGCCTCGGCGGCACCGAGATTCCTGCGGGCTCCCCTGTGCTCATCGCGCCCGGCGCCGCGAACCGCGACCCCGCGCGTTTCGCTGACCCGGACCGACTCGACCTCGACCGGGACACCAAGGGGCATCTCGCCTTCGGGCACGGCATCCACCGGTGCCTCGGGGCGCCCCTCGCGCGCGCCGAGGGAGAGATCGCCTTCCGACGCGTCGTTGCCCGATTCCCCCAGCTTCGCCTGGCTGCGCCCAGTGCCGAGCTGCAATGGCGGCACACACGGCTCATGCGAGGCCTTGAGGCGCTGCCCGTCCTGCCATAGGCCGAACCCAGGATGCGCCCGGCTCAACCGTGCCGCAGGGTCGGGACATGGCCGCGATCGTCGTTCTTCTCGAGTTGGAGCCGGACCAAGAGATCGGACCCGATGGTGTCGAGCCGGTCGTTCTTCTGGTGCACGCCGCCGGCGCCGACCCCGACGCGCCCGAGGACCCCCTCCCGCAGACTCTCTGCGGCCTCGACACCGACGCGATGGAACACGCCCACTACCGCCCTGCTCGGCCAGGCGAGCCCTGGTATCCGCCCGCGCTGTACGACAAGCGGTGCCGGGAGTGTCAGGCCGCGCTGAAGAGCCTGTGACTCAGAGGTCGTTTTATCCCGATGTTTTATCCCTAAATCAGCTACTTGATCTGGGATGTCGGGTCGCGCCATGAGATGGTGTTCTCGCCGGTGAGGCG
>NZ_JBHVER010000219.1:0-12521 GCF_042802195.1 Kitasatospora sp. NPDC057500
ACGCCCGGTTACATTCCGAACCCGGAAGCTAAGCCTCACAGCGCCGATGGTACTGCAGGGGGGACCCTGTGGGAGAGTAGGACGCCGCCGAACAATTCTTCTGAAAAGCCCCTGCCGGGGATACCGGCAGGGGCTTTTCGCATTTCCGCGGGCTCAGAGCGCGAGCTTGAAGCCGACGTGGGAGGCGACGAAGCCGAGACGCTCGTAGAAGCGGTGCGCGTCGGTGCGGGTGACGTCGGAGGTGAGCTGGACCAGCTCGGCGTCCAGTTCGCGGGAGCGGTCGACAGCCCACCGGATCAGGTCGGTGCCCAGACCGGTGCCGCGTTCGTCGGCGTGGATGCGGACGGCCTCGATGATCGTGCGGGTCGAGCCCTTCCGGGAGAGGCCCGGGACGACGGTGAGCTGCAGGGTGCCGATCGTCCGGCCGGAGCGTTCGGCGACCACGAGGTGCTGGTGCGGGTCGGCGTCGATGCGTGCGAAGGCAGCCCGGTAGGGGGTGAGGTCGCCGGGGCTCTCGCGGGTGGCGCCCAGCGGGTCGTCGGCGAGCATGGCGACGATGGCCGGCAGGTCGTCGCCGGTCGCCCGGCGGATGGTCAGATCGTTCATGGTCACACCCTAGGCGCCCCCTGGACGGCCCTTGGCGGCCCTCCCCGGGTGACCTGGCGTCATGTGCCCGGCGGAGGGCTGGTGATGACGGCGAAGGCCGCCCCCTGCGGGTCGGCGAGCCGGCCCAGGCGGCCGACGCCGTGCACGTCCGTCGCGGGGAGCCGGACGGTGGCGCCGAGGCGTTCCGCGGCGGCCAGGCGGGCGTCGACGTCGGGGACCTCGAAGTAGGGGAGCCAGTGCGAGGAGGTGCCGGCGGCGGTCTGCTCGGGGTCGAGCTGGGTGATGCCGCCGTGGGCGTCCGCCGTGCCGCCGCCGGGCGGGGTGAGGACGGTGTACAGGACCTCGCCGATCGGGACGTCCTGTTCCTGCCAGGCGAAGACGGTGCGGTAGAAGGCCTTGGCCGCCTCGGCGTCGATGCTGTGGCACTCCGCCCAGCAGAGGCTGCCGGGCTCGGTGACGGTGTCCAGGCCGCGGACGTCGTGCGGTTGCCAGACCGCGAAGTCGGCGCCGGCGGGGTCGGTGTAGCCGGCCATCCGGCCGCTGGTGAAGACGTTGAACGGGGCGAAGCGGACCTGGCCGCCGGCCTCGCGGACCAGTTCCGTGGTGCGGTCGGCGTCCAGGGTGCAGAAGTAGACGGTCCAGGCGGGGCGGGCGTGCGCCTCGGTGAACGGGCCGAGGGCGGCGACCGTCCGGCCGTCCTGGCGGAAGAAGCCGTAGCCGCCGGCCTCGGGACCGGCGGAGGTGTAGGTCCAGCCGAACACCTCGGTGTAGAAGGAGACCGAGGCCTCGGTGTCGGGACTGGTGAGGTCGAGCCAGTCGGGGGAGCCGGGACGGTAGGCGGTGGTGAGCATGGTGTGCTGCCCTTCGTCGGCGTTGCCGGCCCTCCCTCGTCCTTCCAGCGTGGCACCCGGGCCCCTGGTGTCGCACCCGGACGGTACGGTGCGTAGCGGAAGTCGTCCCGCACGGTGAAGGGGGCCCCGGTGGCCAGTCAGACAGGGGCGCGGACCGCCGCCGGCGGTGGCACCGGCCCGGCGGCCGCGGTGCCGCGCCAGCTCGCCCAGGTCGAGGGTGTGCTGGAGCGGATCACGTACTCCAACGAGGAGACCGGCTACACGGTGGCCCGGGTCGACACCGGGCGCGGCGCCAACGACCTGCTGACGGTGGTGGGCGCGCTGCTCGGCGCGCAGCCGGGGGAGTCGCTGCGGTTGCACGGGCGGTGGGGGTCGCATCCGCAGTACGGGCGGCAGTTCGTCGTGGAGAACTACACGACGGTGCTGCCGGCCACCGTGCAGGGCATCCAGCGCTACCTGGGGTCGGGGCTGATCAAGGGGATCGGGCCGCGGTTCGCGGAGCGGATCGTGGAGCGCTTCGGGGTGGACACCCTGGAGGTGATCGAGAACGAGCCGGGCCGGCTGATCGAGGTGCCGGGGCTCGGGCCGAAGCGGACGAAGAAGATCGCGGCCGCCTGGGAGGAGCAGAAGGCCATCAAGGAGGTGATGGTCTTCCTGCAGGGCGTCGGGGTCTCGACCTCGCTGGCTGTGCGGATCTACAAGCAGTACGAGGACGGCTCGATCGGGGTGGTGAAGAACGAGCCGTACCGGCTGGCGGCGGACGTCTGGGGCATCGGCTTCCTCACCGCTGACCGGATCGCCCAGGCCGTGGGGATTCCGCACGACAGTCCGGAGCGGGTCAAGGCGGGCCTGCAGTACGCGCTGTCGCAGAGCAGCGACCAGGGGCACTGCTACCTGCCCGAGGAGCGGCTGATCGCGGACGGCGTGAAGCTGCTCCAGGTGGACGTGGGGCTGGTGATCGACTGCCTGGCGGAGCTGGTGGCCGCCGAGGGCGTGGTGCGCGAGCAGGTGCCGGGGGAGGGCGGCGAGCCGATCACGGCGGTGTACCTGGTGCCGTTCCACCGGGCGGAGATCTCGCTGGCCAACCAGCTGCTGCGGCTGCTGCGGGCGGACGGTGACCGGATGCCGTGGTTCGCGGACGTGGACTGGCCGGCGGCACTGGGCTGGCTGGCCCGGCAGACCGGGGCGGAGCTGGCGCCGGAGCAGGAGCAGTCGGTGCGGCTGGCGCTGACCGAGAAGGTCGCGGTGCTGACCGGCGGGCCGGGCTGCGGCAAGTCGTTCACGGTGAAGTCGATCGTGACGCTGGCGCTGGCGAAGCGGGCCAAGGTGGTGCTGGCGGCGCCGACCGGGCGGGCGGCGAAGCGGCTGGCGGAGCTGACCGGGGTGGAGGCCTCGACGGTGCACCGGCTGCTTGAGCTGCGGCCGGGCGGGGACGCCGCGTACGACCGGGACCGGCCGCTGGACGCGGACCTGGTGGTGGTCGACGAGGCGTCGATGCTGGACCTGATCCTGGCGAACAAGCTGGTCAAGGCGGTCGCGCCGGGGGCGCACCTGCTGTTCGTGGGGGACGTGGACCAGCTGCCCTCGGTGGGGGCGGGGGAGGTGCTGCGGGACCTGCTGGCCGAGGGCGGGCCGATCCCCTCGGTACGGCTGACCAGGATCTTCCGGCAGGCCCAGCAGTCGGGGGTGGTGACCAACGCGCACCGGATCAACGAGGGGCTGCCGCCGCTGACCGAGGGCCTGCCGGACTTCTTCCTGTTCGCGGAGGACGACGCGGAGCTCGCGGCGGGGCTGACGGTGGACGTGGTGGCGCGGCGGATCCCGCAGCGGTTCGGCTACGACGCCCGGCGGGACGTCCAGGTGCTGGCGCCGATGCACCGGGGCCCGGCCGGCGCGGGCAATCTCAACACGCTGTTGCAGGCGGCGGTGACGCCGGCCCGGGAGGGGCTGGCGGAGCGGCGGTTCGGCGGGCGGACGTTCCGGGTGGGCGACAAGGTCACCCAGATCCGCAACAACTACGACAAGGGGCGGAACGGGGTCTTCAACGGCACAGTGGGAGTGGTGACGTCCCTGAGCGTGGACGACCAGCGTCTGACGGTGCTCACGGACGAGGACGAGGAGGTGCCCTACGACTTCGACGAGCTGGACGAGTTGGCGCACGCCTACGCGGTGACGATCCATCGGTCGCAGGGGAGCGAGTACCCCGTGGTGGTGATTCCGGTCACCACGTCCGCATGGACGATGCTCCAGCGAAATCTGCTCTACACCGCGGTGACCAGGGCCCGAAAACTCGTCGTGCTGGTGGGGTCACGGAAAGCGATCGGGCAGGCGGTTCGCAGCGTCAGCGCAGGTCGGAGGCATGCCGCACTGGACCACCGGCTTGCGTCTGGATGATTCTCCAAGGGATGGTTGCCTCTATTGTTCTCTTGACGTGAAGAGATTTACGACAGAGCCTGGTGGGGTGCCGATCTTGTCCGGTTCGTACCGGCGGCGGCGGGAGGTTTTGTAGGGGCGGGCCCTTTCGGGTCACCCCGGGTGCGCGGCTGTCCGCCGGATGGGGGATGGTAGAGACAGTCAGGGCACCTTGGAAGAGGATTCATTTCGTCGGTGAGGAAGACGTGAGCGACAACTCGGTAGTACTGCGGTACCAGGACGGCGAGTACGAATACCCCGTCGTCGAGAGCACTGCGGGCAACGCCGGCTTCGACATCTCGAAGCTGCTCCCGCAGACCGGCCTGGTCACCCTGGACAACGGCTTCGGCAACACCGCCGCCTACAAGTCCGCGATCACCTTCGTGGACGGTGACAACGGCATCCTGCGGTACCGCGGTTACCCGATCGAGCAGCTCGCCGCCAAGGGTGACTTCATCGAGACCGCGTACCTGCTGATCAACGGCGAGCTGCCGGACGCCGGTCAGCTCGCGGACTTCAACCGCGAGATCACCCAGCACACCCTGCTGCACGAGGACGTCAAGCGCTTCTTCCAGGGCTTCCCGCGGGACGCGCACCCGATGGCGATGCTGTCCTCGGTGGTCGGCGCGCTGTCGACGTTCTACCCGGAGAGCCACAACCCGTTCGACGCGGCCCAGCGCCACCTGTCGACGGTCCGCCTGCTGGCGAAGCTCCCGACCATCGCGGCGTACGCGTACAAGAAGGCGATGGGCCAGCCCTTCGTCTACCCGCGCAACGACCTGAGCTACGTCGAGAACCTGCTCCGGATGACCTTCGCGGTCCCGGCCGAGGACTACGAGCTCAACCCGGTCGTCGTCAACGCGCTCGACAAGCTGCTGATCCTGCACGCGGACCACGAGCAGAACTGCTCGACCTCCACCGTGCGCCTGGTCGGCTCCAGCCACGCCAACCTGTTCGCCTCGATCTCGGCCGGCATCTCGGCGCTGTGGGGCCCGCTGCACGGCGGCGCCAACCAGGCCGTGCTGGAGATGCTGGAGAGCATCCAGAAGGACGGCGGCGACGTCGACGCCTTCATCACGAAGGTGAAGAACAAGGAAGCCGGCGTCAAGCTGATGGGCTTCGGCCACCGGGTCTACAAGGCGTTCGACCCGCGCGCCGCCCAGGTCAAGCTGCTCGCGCACGAGGTCCTCGGCCAGCTCGGCAAGTCCGACGAGCTGCTGGAGATCGCGCTCAAGCTGGAGGAGCACGCGCTCAAGGACGACTTCTTCGTCTCGCGCAAGCTCTACCCGAACGTGGACTTCTACACCGGTCTGATCTACCGCGCCATGGGCTTCCCGACCAGCATGTTCACCGTGCTGTTCGCCCTCGGCCGGCTGCCGGGCTGGATCGCCCACTGGCACGAGATGATCAACGACCCGACCAGCCGGATCGGCCGTCCGCGCCAGATCTACACCGGCACCGCGATCCGCGACTACGTGGAGATCGACGCCCGCTGACGCCGTGCACCCGCACTGACGCCGTCCGCACGCCCTGACACCGTGCCACGAGGGCCCGGCCGCACCCCTGCGGCCGGGCCCTCGCGTTCTCCCGCCCTCATGTCCGGCGCACGACTCCGGGGGCGGCTCGCGTCCCGGGACGGCCGCTCAAAGCGTCCCTGGCCCGGCCACACCCCGGCGTCGTGCGCGAAGGCCGCCAACCGTCGGCGACCGACCCGGGGCCCGCCGGAGCCCCGTCGGCGGCAGCGGTGGTCGTGCGTCGACGCTGTGCCGTTCGCCACGTCTCAGCCCACCGGAAAAACTGCCGCACTACCAACCTAAGACGTATCAGCGTGTGAGAAGTTACGCCGGGGGGGTGTGAGCTGCCTCTCGCCACGCTCCGTGTGCGTGCGGTGCCGGCCCCATACCACACCTTCCAGCGGCCGCGACGTCACCCTCCCCGCTGTTACGGCAACCGAGCGTGATAGGAATCGTGGCATTCCGGTACGGACCGTCCCGCACCTTGGAGCGTGGCGGCGGAGCTGGGGAGGGAGTGCGCAGATGACCAGGAACGTGGTTGTCACCGGCGGTGGCACGGGGATCGGGTACGAGGTGGCGCGGCGGTTCGCCGAGGCGGGCGAACAGGTCGTGATCGTCGGCCGACGGCGGGCGGTGCTGGAGGGGGCCGCCACGGCGCTCGGACCGAACGTGACCCCGCTGGTCTGCGACCTCGCCGATCCGGACGCGGTGGAGGCCGCGCTGGCGGAGCTCCCGCAGCGGATCGACGTGCTGGTGAACAACGCGGGCAGCCGGGAGACCGTGATCGGCGCCGGGCCGCACGCCCTGCTGGCCCGCTGGCGGGGGGACTTCGAGCGCAATGTGCTGACCGTGGTGCTGCTCACCGAGTCGATCCGCGACCGGCTCACCCCGGGCTCCGGCCGGGTGGTCACCATCAGCTCGATCGCCGCCCTGCGCGGGGCCGGCTCCTTCGGGGCGGCGAAGGCCTCGCTGCACGCCTGGAACCACTTCCTCGCCGCCCAGCTCGGCACCTCGGGCATCACCGCCAACATCGTGGCGCCGGGGACGGTGGCCGGCACCGAGTTCTTCGGCCCGCGGCTGGACGAGGCGGAGGTCTCCCGGCGGTCGGCCCGGACGCTGCTCGGGCGGATCGGGGAGACCGGCGAGGTGGCGGCGGCGGTCCAGTTCCTGGCCTCGCCGGAGGCCGGGTTCATCACCGGGGAGATCCTGCACTGCAACGGCGGCGAGCTGCTGGGGCGCTGAGTCCCCGAGGCGCCCGGAACCGCTCAGGGCCCGCACCGCGCACGCGGTACGGGCCCTGCGACGTCCTCCCGGGCCTTCCCCGGGCCTTTCCCGGGACTCCCGGGCCGCCTGCGGTCAGGCGGGCTGGAAGCGCCGCAGCCGGAGGCTGTTGGTGAGCACGAACACCGAGGAGAAGGCCATCGTGGCGCCGGCGATCATCGGATTGAGCAGTCCGGTGGCGGCCAGCGGGATCGCCGCGACGTTGTAGCCGAAGGCCCAGAACAGGTTGCCCTTGATGGTGCCGAGGGTCTTGCGGGAGAGCCGGATGGCGTCGGCGGCCGAGCGCAGGTCGCCGCGGACCAGGGTCAGGTCGCCCGCCTCGATGGCGGCGTCGGTGCCGGTGCCCATGGCCAGGCCGAGGTCGGCCTGGGCGAGCGCGGCGGCGTCGTTGACGCCGTCGCCGACCATCGCGACGACCCTGCCCTCGCCCTGCAGCCGCTGGACGACGGCGACCTTGTCCTGCGGCAGCACCTCGGCGATCACGTCCTCGGCCGGGATGCCGACCTCGGCGGCGACGGCCTCGGCGACCGCCCGGTTGTCGCCGGTGAGCAGCACCGGCCGCAGGCCGAGCCCGCGCAGTTCGGCGATCGCCTCGGCGCTGGTGGGCTTGACCGCGTCGGCGACCTCCAGGACGGCCCGCGCCTCGCCGTCCCAGCCGACCGCGACGGCGGTGCGGCCTGCGGCCTCGGCGGCGCGCTTGGCCTCGGCGAGCGCGGCGGGCAGGTGCTGCGACCACTCGGCGAGCAGGGACTCGCGTCCGGCGATCACCGCGTGGCCGTCGACGACGCCCTGGACGCCGAGGCCGGGGACGTTCTCGAAGCCCTCGACGGCGGGCAGGGTGCCGAGCCGTTCGGCGGCGGCTGCGGCGATGGCGGCGGCGATCGGGTGCTCGGAGGCGTGCTCGACGGCGCCGGCCAGCCGCAGCGCCTCCTCCTCGGTGACGCCCTCGGCGGTGCGGACGGCGAGCAGGGTCATCCGGCCGGTGGTGACGGTGCCGGTCTTGTCGAGGACCACGGTGTCGACGCGGCGGGTGTTCTCCAGCACCTCGGGGCCCTTGATGAGGATGCCGAGCTGGGCTCCGCGGCCGGTGCCGACGAGCAGGGCGGTCGGGGTGGCCAGGCCGAGGGCGCACGGGCAGGCGATGATCAGCACGGCGACGGCGGCGGTGAAGGCGGCGGCCCAGCCCTCGCCGGTGCCGAGCCAGTAGCCGAGGGTGGCCAGGGCCAGGGTGATGACGATCGGCACGAAGACGGCGGAGATCCGGTCGGCGAGCCGCTGGGCGGCGGCCTTGCCGCTCTGGGCGTCCTCGACCAGCTTGGCCATCCGGGAGAGCTGGGTGTCGGCGCCGACCCGGGCGGCCCGGACGACCAGTCGGCCGCCGGCGTTGACGGTGGCGCCGGTGACGGCGTCGCCGGCGGCGACCTCGACGGGCACGGACTCGCCGGTGAGCATCGAGGCGTCGACGGCGGAGGCGCCCTCGACCACCACGCCGTCGGTGGCGATCTTCTCGCCGGGGCGGACCACGAACAGTTCGCCGACGGTCAGCTCGGCGACCGGGACGCGGACCTCGGCGCCGCCGCGCAGCACGGTGACGTCCTTGGCGCCGAGCTCCAGCAGCGCCTTGAGCGCGGCGCCCGCGGTGCGCTTGGAGCGGGCCTCGAAGTAGCGGCCGGCCAGGATGAAGGCGGTGACGCCGGCGGCGGCCTCCAGGTAGATGTTGGAGGAGCCGTCGCTGCGGGCGATGGTGAACTCGAAGCCGTGCCGCATGCCGGGCATCCCGGCGTGGCCGAAGAACAGCGCCCACAGCGACCAGAGGAACGCGGCGCCGGTGCCGAGCGAGACCAGGGTGTCCATGGTCGCGGCGCCGTGCCGGGCGTTGGTCCAGGCGGCCTTGTGGAAGGGCCAGGCGGCGTAGGTGACGACGGGGGCGGCGAGGGTGAGCGAGAGCCACTGCCAGTTGTCGAACTGGAGGGCGGGGACCATCGCCATCGCGATGACCGGGACGGCCAGGGCGAGCGCGGTGATCAGCCGCTGGCGCAGCGGGGCGAGTTCGTCGGCGGACTCGGCGCGGTCGTCGTGGCCGCCCCCGTCGGCGGGCTCGGGGGTGGCGGGGCGGGGTACGGCGGCGGTGTAGCCGGTGGCCTCGACGGTCGCGATGAGGTCGGCGACCTCGATCGCGCCGGTGACGCTCACCCTGGCCTTCTCGGTGGCGTAGTTGACGGTGGCGGTGACCCCGTCCATGCGGTTGAGCTTCTTCTCGATCCGGGCGGCGCACGAGGCGCAGGTCATGCCGCCGATCTGGAGTTCCACCTCGGTGGAGGCGGGTGCCTGGGTGGTCATCTGGGCTCCTCGTGGGTCGTCGGTGGGGCGGTGGAACGGGTGGGGCGGGTTCGAGCCCCGGGGGCCGATACCCCCTGGGGGGTTCGGGAGGGCGCCGGTCGGGATACCGGACCCCGGACCCGCCGGGCGGGTCAGGCCCGGCCGGTGAGCTCGTATCCGGCGTCGTCGACGGCGGCGCGCAGGGCCTCCTCGTCCGGCTCCGCCTCGGCGGAGACGGTGACCAGGCCGGCCGCGACGTCGACGTGCACGGCGGTGACGCCGGGGAGGGCGGAGACCGCCTTGCCGACGGCCTGCTCGCAGTGGCCGCAGGTCATCCCGGCGACGGCGTAGACGGTGGTGACGGCGGCGGGGTCGACGGTGACGGTCGCGCCGGTGGAGCAGGTGCCGTCGGTGGAGCAGCAGGACATGGGGTCCTCCGTGGATAGCGACTTCGCGATACCCAGTGGGGGTATCGCCTTGCGGTGATTCCATTTATACCCCTGGGGGGTATGCCCCGCAACCCTCGGACCGCCGTGGACCATCCTTGACTCGATACCCCCCAGGGGTATCTAATCGAGGGTGTCGGAGGATCGGATCGACGACCAACGGGAGACCCCTGATGAACGGCTACCACCACGAGAAGGACCAGGTGCAGCGCAGACTGCGGCGGGTCGAGGGCCAGATCCGCGGACTGCAGCGGATGGTCGACACGGACAGCTACTGCATCGAGGTGCTCACCCAGATCTCGGCCGTCACCAAGGCGCTCCAGTCGGTCGCGCTCCAGCTGCTCGACGACCACCTCGGGCACTGCGTCCAGGACGCCATCGCCAAGGGCGGCGCCGATGCGGACGCCAAGGTCGCCGAGGCCTCGCAGGCGATCGCCCGCCTGATGCGGGCCTGAACCGCCCGCCCCCGCCCACACCCACGCCCGCGCACCGAGGAGTCCGCCATGAACACCGCCCTGAAGATCGCCGCCTTCGCCACCGGGGTCACCGCCGTCTTCGGCGCCGCGTACGGCGCCGGCCACCTGACCGGCGACGGGGCGCCCGCCCCGCGCCCCGCGAGTGCCGCACACGCCGGGCACACCACGGCCGCCACCGTGGGGACGGACTCGGCGGCGGTCGCGGCGGGGGCCGGAGCCGGGGCCGGGGCCGGGGCCGAACAGCTCCCCGGCGGGCTACAGGTCTCCGAACGCGGCTACACCCTCGGCCTGGAGAACCCCTTCGTCACCGCCGGCGCCCCGGCCGAGCTGCGGTTCCGCATCCTCGGCGCCGACGGCAGCCCGGTCACCGGGTACCGGCCAGCGCACGAGAAGGAGCTGCACCTGATCGTCGCCCCGCGCGACCTCGCCACCTTCCAGCACCTGCACCCGGTCCGCGCCGCCGACGGCACCTGGAGCGCGCCGCTCGCCCTGCCCGCCGCCGGGGAGTACCGGGTGTTCGCCGACTTCACCCCGGCCGACGCCGCCGAGGGCCTGACCCTGGGCGCCGACCTGCACGCCGCCGGCGAGCTGCGCCCGGCCCCGTTGCCGCGGACCGGACGGTCCGTCACCGTCGACGGCTACACGGTGACCCTGGACGGCGAGCTCACCCCGGGCCGGGCCGGGCAGCTGACGCTGACCGTCGCGCGGGACGGGCGGCCCGTCACCGACCTCCAGCCGTACCTCGGCGCGGCCGGCCACCTGGTCGCGCTTCGCGCCGGCGACCTCGCCTACCTGCACGTCCACCCCGACGGGCACCTGCCCGAGGGGGCCGCCGCGGCCGGCGGTCCGGCGATCACCTTCACCACCACCGCGCCCAGCGGCGGCGAGTACCGGCTCTTCCTGGACTTCCGGCACCAGGGCGCCGTGCACACCGCCGCGTTCACCCTCCCGGTGGGCGGGACTGCGGCGGCCGCGCCGGGCGCCGAGGCCCAGGCGCCGACCGCCGCACCCGCCGCACCCGCCGGGCACGCCGGGCACGGCGACGCCGGCCACCGGCACTGAGGCCGCCCGGACACGCGCAGCGGGCCCCGCACCGAGGAGATCCCCGGTGCGGGGCCCGTCCCGCCGGTGGCCCGCTCAGCCGAAGTAGCCGAGCGCCCCCACCGCGCACAGGCCGCCGGCGCCCATGAACACCGGCATCAGCACCTTCAGCTCCACCCAGCTGCCGGCCCGGAACCGCATCGCCTTCGGCGGGCCCAGCGGGTACCAGCGCTTGCGGCCGATCGGGATCGGCCAGAGCACCGGGCAGCCCGAGACGGTCAGCGCGTCGCCCAGGCAGTGCACCAGCGCGCCGAGGGTGATCGGCAGGCCGATCCACAGGTACTCCTGGCCCGGCTGGTCGAACAACCAGAGCGAGCCGTTGCCGGGCTTGTCCAGCACACCGGTGATCAGCCAGGTGGAGGCCGCGCCGAGCAGCCAGACCAGCACGTCGCTGGAGACCCGGGCCTGGCGCCAGAGCAGCCCCTCGATCGCCAGCACCATGTGCACGAAGAGCA
Organism: Kitasatospora sp. NPDC057500; assembly: GCF_042802195.1. Classification (NCBI taxonomy): domain Bacteria; kingdom Bacillati; phylum Actinomycetota; class Actinomycetes; order Kitasatosporales; family Streptomycetaceae; genus Kitasatospora; species Kitasatospora sp. NPDC057500. The sequence goes on from NZ_JBHVER010000219.1 coordinate 11,462, forward strand.
CCGCCAGCACGCCCCACCGTCCGCCGTACACGGTGACGGCCGAGGCGCCCGCGCCGCACAGCACGGCCCAGACCCAGGTGTGGGTCAGAGTGCGGTGGCCGCCGGAGCGGCGGGGGTCGTGCCGGCTGCGGGTCGCCCGGTAGACGGCGTAGGAGAGGTTGTCGATCACCTCGCAGAGGACCCGCGACACCGGGCCGAACGCCCGGGATATGGTCGCCGCCTTGTGGTCGAGGTCGGGCGCCAGCGCGGCGCCCGCGCAGATCAGCGCCCCCGTCAGCAGCACCGGCCAGGGCATCGGTTCGCCCATGGCCTCCGCGATCGCCCCCACGCCCAGCCACGCCGCCGCGCCGGACAGCGAATGCGCCGGTCCCATCATCTTCTCGGCTCCCGCCCTCGTCCCGAACCGCCCATCGCGAGGGCTTCGCGAGGGCCTGACGGGGCGGCAGCATAGTCGCCCGTGATCGAGAAGATCCGGAGTCGTGAATTCACTCGAATGGCGGATGGGATTCCGCGTCCAGGGGGAGGCTGCCGCACAGGGATGCTGACGGGGCGTCACCCCTGAGGACGGATTCGCGGCCCGGGCGCGTCGCGGGCGCCCCCGGCGCGCGCTCGGCGCACATCCAAGGTGCGCCCGGCGCGCATCCGGCGGCCCCCGTCGGAGAGTGGCCCGGGAATCCGGCGCCGGACCGGCCCTGCCCGCTGGTCCGCCGCCCCCTGCGCCCGGCCGGGCAACCGACGTGACCAGCGCCGTGGACTTCCGGCTCCGACCCCGGCTGCCCGTTCGCCCGTCGCGGAGCACCTCGGCGCAGTGCACCTCGGCGCAGTGCAGTTCGGCGCAGTGCAGTTCGGCGGCGGCGGTGCAGGCCCGGACCGGGCCCCGGCCGGTGTCGAGCAGCCGCCGGTAGTGCTCGGACAGGCCCTCGCGGCCCTCGTCGGGCAGGGAGGGGCCCATCGCCCGGACGGCGAGGCACCGCGCACGGCACCCGGCTGCACCCCGACGGCCGGGAGGCCTCCGCCGGTTCCTCCGGGAGGCGCCGACCGGGGCCGGCCTCCCGGAGGA